>NZ_FOOK01000001.1:0-55567 GCF_900113175.1 Planifilum fulgidum
GCTTCAACTGAAATTAAACAAGCTGACGCCTGTAGAATACAGGCGTCAGCACGCCGCATAAGCCGGGTGTTTTTACGTGTCTACATTTTTGGGGCTTGACCATCGAGGCGGGGGTGGTTTTTTGTCCGGAACACCTGGCGAAAATGCGGGTTCACATCCCTGTAATAAAAAAGTAATGTTTACAAAAAGAGCATTGCGGTTATAGGAATAATGGATCTACCCCCATACCTTGTCAAACACCGCTTTCCTTGATTCCCCTTGCCCAATCAGCGGGAAAGGGGAATCAGGACAAACATTGTTATGTAAAATTCCACGTGTATATTTTTAAATTTAAAAATATGGGGCAAGGAGGCGATTGGGCGCGTCCGAGAAGAGAAGTCTTGCAGCATTCCAACCGGCGGAAACGTCCGAGGTCGAAAACTGCGGGGAAAAGGGGTTTAACCATGAACGAAATGGAATGCGAACAACAGGAACCATTCAACGGGACGGAGGCTTCCGCTTCCCTCCCGGGACAAAAAACTTATCAAACGCTTCAAAAAGGGAGGAATGCCTATGAAAATCGCGATCCGCCGTCAATTGATGAGTCTTCAGGGATCCAATTGCATCCGCATGGGAAATTATCTGGTGCAACGAGTGGGCTCTTCCCTCAATTACCGGGTGATGAACGCGCGCGGAGAACTGATCAGCATTTTCCCCATCAATGATGCCGTGCGCCTTCTGGAAAGCCAAGGGCTTCAGCAGGAACCCGTCGAACCGCAGATACCCGCTTGAAGAAAACAACGGGGGTAGTTCCAGCGTCCCGCTTTTGCCAAGTTCCCACCACTTCCTTCCGCCATCGATCCCTTCCATGTGCGGGATTTCACGATTCCGCCGGCAAGCGGCCCTTTGCCTCCTTGTCCCGGTAAAGCAAAAATTGCCCGTACAAATCCTTCGCGGCCGCGACAAGGGCCTGTTTCGCCTTCCCGTGATACGCTTCCCGGATCGCCTCCAGGACCGGTTCGATGCCGTCCAACAAACTGTATCCCTTCAAGAGTTCCCCGATAAACGCTTGGGCGTGATCGGTCGCCAGCGTGCAGGATGCCTGGACAATCACCCCGTATTTCCGGTCGATTTCCGCCGTGATCGTCAAGGTTTCAAACACGCTCTTCGCGGCCATCCCCTGGGGAAGTTTGGCGTGTCCCGCCAGCATGATCGTCTTGGCCATCCGGCTCCCTCCTTACGGTCTTATCCACAAACTGCGGCACTTCCCTGTCTCCACCTTTCGATAAGCGCGGGTTCCGTCCCTTTGTGAGAAAATGGGAAACGCGAAAGCCCGCCTCAAAGGGCGGGCGAGGAAAGGAAAGTCCCCTTCTCATTCCTCAAAGGGCCACTTGGGCAGATTCTTGCGGAGCGGTTTGTCCTTCCGGTACCCCAGCGCATACTCCCCTTGCATGATCTGGTGGATCTCGCGGGTTCCCTCGTAGATGACGGGGGCTTTGGCATTGCGGAGGTAGCGCTCCACGGGAAATTCGTGGGAATAGCCGTTGGCCCCGTGAATCTGGACGGCGTCGACGGCGGCCTGAAAGGCGACGTCACAGGCAAACCACTTGGCCAGCGAGACTTCCCGCGTGTTGCGCATCCCCCGGTTTTTCATCCAGCCGACCCGGTAGACCAGCAGCCGGGCCGCCTCATACCCCGCCACCATCTTGGCGATCATCTGCTGCACCAGCTGGTGCCGTCCGATCGGCTTGCCGAAGGTTTCCCGCTCCTTCGCATATTTGACGCTGGCCTCGATGCAGGCCTGGGTCAGCCCCACGGCGCCTGCGGCCACGGTGAACCGGCCGTTGTCCAGGGCCGACATGGCGATCTTGAAGCCTTCCCCCTCTTCGCCCAGCCGGTTTTCCGCGGGAACCCGCACATCTTCCAGGATCACTTCCCCCGTGTTGCCCGCGCGGATCCCCAGCTTGTCCTTGAAACCGCGGGTCGTCACGCCGGGAAAGGTCCGCTCCACAATGAAGCAGGTGATGCCGCGGTGTCCCTTGTCCGGGTCCGTCTTGGCGAAAATCAGGAAATGGTCCGCCACGTCGCAGAGGGAAATCCAGGTTTTGCTGCCGTTTAGGATGTAATGGTCCCCGTCCCGAACGGCCCGGGTCTGGATCGCCGCCACATCGGAGCCGGCGTTGGGTTCGGTCAGCCCGAAGGCCCCGATCTTCTCCCCTTTGGCCTGTGGAATCAGATATTTCTCCTTCTGGAACTCATCTCCCCACTGGAGCAACGTGAGGCTGTTCAACCCGGTGTGAACGGACACGGCGGTGCGGAAGGCGGTGTCTCCCCGCTCCAGTTCTTCGCAGACGATGGCCAGGGTGTTGTAATCCATCCCCTGTCCGCCGTACTTTTCCGGGATGCAGACGCCCATCAACCCCAGGTCGGCCAGTTTTTTCAGCAGGCTGGTCTCAAAATGCTGCTTGGCGTCCCACTCCTGAATGTAGGGCATAATCTCCTTGTCGACAAACTTGCGCACCATCTTCTTGACCGCCAGTTGCTCTTCGGAATAGGAAAAATCAAACATCGGCCGCTCCTCCCCTTCCAAAAGCGTTCTCGTATTTTCTCAGGATCAAATCACGCGCTTACGCCTCAGCTTCTCGATTTCCTCCTCGGAATACCCCAACTCCCGCAATATCTCCCGGGTGTGCTCCCCGACCAGGGGAGGATGCCGGCGATAGGTGACCGGCGTGCGGGACAGCTTGATGGGGCTGCCCACCAACCGCACCTTCTCCGCGAAGGGATGGGGCATTTCCACCACCATCTCCCGCGCCCGCACCTGGGGATGATCGAAAACCTGATCGATGCGCTGGATGGGCGCACAGGGAATGCCCGCCTCCTGCAGCCGCTCGATCCACTCCCGAGCGGGACGCCTTTCAAACACCCGCTGCAACGCCTCCGTCAGCTCCTCCCGGTGGCTGAGCCGATTCGGATTGGTGGCAAAGCGCTCGTCCTTCGCCAGCTCCGGCCTCCCCAGCACTTCCGCCAGTTTGGCGAACTGCCGGTCGTTGCCGACGGCGATCACCATCTCCTGATCGGCGGCGCGGAAGGACTGGTAAGGCACGATGTTGGGGTGGGCGTTTCCGAGCCGTTTCGCCACCTTTCCCCCCACCAGATAGTTGCTGGCCACGTTCACCAGGGAAGCCACGCAGACATCGAGCAGGGCGGTATCCACGATCTGTCCCTCTCCGGACCGCTTGCGCTCGTGGAGGGCGGCAAGGATCCCGAGGGCGGCGTACAATCCGGCCAGCACGTCGACGATGGCCACCCCCACCTTCATCGGACCGCTCTCCTCGCTTCCGGTGATGCTCATCAGGCCGCCCAGAGCCTGAATGATAAAGTCGTAACCGGGCAAGGAGGAAAGGGGGCCCGTCTGGCCGAAACCGGTGATTTCCGCCACCACCAGGCGGGGATTGATCTTTCTGAGCCGTTCGGGAGCCAAGCCCATTCGGGCCAGCGTCCCCACCTTGAAATTTTCCACCAGCACGTCGGCTTCCCGGATGAGCCGGAGAAAGATCCGCTTTCCTTCCTCCTTCTTCAGATCGAGGGTGATCCCCCTCTTGTTTCGGTTGGTGCACAGGTAATAGGCGCTTTCCCCGGCGGCGTAGGGGGGACCCCATCCCCGGGTGTCGTCGCTTCCCCCCGGCGCTTCCACCTTGATGACTTCGGCGCCCAAATCGCCCAGGATCATCGTGCAAAAAGGGCCTGCCAGCACCCGGGAGACATCGACCACCCGGATTCCCTCCAGCGGTCCCCTTCCTTCGGACATCCCTTCTCCCCCCTTCGAAAAAAATAGCCGGGCAGGGCGAAGATCGGCGGTCCGGAAACCCTTCGAGGGCTTCTCCTCCCCGCGAGTCTTCGCCTTCCCGGCTCTCACCTGCGGCTCCTTCACCGGCCGGGTGAATGGACGCAGGTTGGATCGTCGCTTGATTCCGTCGATTTTAATTTATTTGAAGAAAGCGGTTTTGTCAACTCGATGGCCAGGCTGCCCGTTCCGACGATCGGAAATGAGCACTTCGGTAAAAACGTCCGGAGCAATCCTCGCTTTCCCTTTCATCGCCACATAATATGTGATTCCTGACACGAAAAGGGATTGTACGGCGGGAAGACCAAAGGGCCAAACATATTGGGTGAGATAACCGACAAGCACACCGGCCACGAGCGCGATCGTCGCCATCCAGTTCCATCCTTCGTGGTCCATCCACCGCTGTTTGCGGATGAAGTAGAAGTCCACCATCATCACACCGGCAATGGCCGGATAAATCAAGGCGGTCATGTAAAGAAAATCCGTAAAGTAATCCAATATCCCGGCCAATGCAAGGGCGATGGCCAAAAGCGTGCCAATGAAGGTAAGTGTCGCGCGTCCCTTTCCCGAATTGACATTCAGCATGTTCGCCAACGCCAGACCCATACTGTAATTATTGACCAATTGACTGGTCCACGTGGCGAACCACAAAATGGCGAATCCCCAGAAAGGAAACCCGAGATTTTCCATGACCTTCACGATGTCCGCTTCGCCAACGCCCACCGCCATGACGGCCCCCACAAAAAACAGTGGAAATCCGACGGCAACAATTCCCATAGGGATCAGCACATTGTCCTTCACTCTCGGCCTTGCGTAGCGGGTGTAATCGGAGGCGATCACCCACTGGGAAACGTTGACACCGATGACCAAACTGACAGCGGCAAGAAAAGACATGGATGGTGTCGGGGACCAATGAATCAACGTCTTCAATCCCGTATTTTTTAGCGCCAGTGCGATTCCCGCTCCAACCAGAAGAAGACCGGCAGGGACCGCGAGATAATCAGTCCACTTCATCGAGTTATAACCAATGATGGAAGGTAGCGCGAAAATCAATCCCGCAATCACGGTGACGACCGCCCAGGGCAACCATTGTTGTTCATAATCGATACCGAGCATCACCGATATCGCATTACCGGCAACGGCGGTTTGCAGAGCCCACCATCCCATGGAAACAAAAAATATGGTTAAACCGACGACAAATCTCGCCTGATAGGCCCCAAAACTGGTCCGCGCGATTACAGAAGAAGATCTTCCCGTCTTCGCCCCAATATAACCCTGAAGAGCGTTCCCCACCCATTGGAAAAAGAACAGCGCGATCAAAAGAACCAGAACGATTTCAGACAAGCCGAAACTTCCCGCCAACGTAGCTCCCACCATGAGCACCGGAATGGTAAACTCCAGCCCGCCAAAAATCATGGCAGGGGCCAGCCAATGCTGTCTTTCAGTGGACGGAATGGAGGATAAAGCTTTATCCTGATCGAGGGACGAATGGCTCCTTTGGCGATTCATGGCCCGCACCCCCCATTTTTGAATATTCTTAAATATATTGGAACACAGCTGAAGGAGGAAAGCTCCTTCAGCCAATGCATGCGCTTTTTTTATGCCTTTTCTCTCTGTTTTGTCCGCTGCTTCCGTTCCGGAGTGAAATCCACGATTTCGAAGGTTTCCGGATTGACAACAACCCCGAAAATCTCCTTTGCCTGTTCCAGGCTGATATAGCCGTTCTTCACGTCAAAGGCGACCTTTTCCGGAGCACGGTCCAAGGGATTTCCGTAACCGCCCCCCGTTGCGGTGATCAATTTCACGACATCGCCCGTGTTCAGGGGATAACGGGCATACTTGCCGAACGGCCCGTCCACTTCACCGTTCGCTTTGATGATGTAAAATTCGTTCGCGGAGCCGTCTCTGCCGCCGTTGACCCCCCACGGCACGAATTTGTGTCGGCCGAACGTCGCCGTGACGAACTGGTTGTCCGTCAGCGCCCGGTACGAACGGATAACACCGGATCCTCCGATATACTCTCCCGCACCGGCACCATCGCACCGAAGGCTGTACTCATCAACCATCACTCCGTAACGGGTTTCCGCGATTTCCACCGGCACGTTGTACGTCTCCCCGTCACCGATGCAAAACTGTCCCCGCATGCCGTCTTGTCCCTTACCGGCTCCCCAACCGCCAACGGACGGTTCCACGATGAGAAACGGCTCGTTTCGATCCGGATGAGTACCGGAAAGCGTCACCGCACACACGGAAAGCAGGTGACCGGCGGTGAGGCGCTCGGGCAACACAGGGGCCAAGGCTTTCCAGATCATATCCGCTCCATAATACATGCTTTCCCAATAGATAGACACAGGCGCTGGGCGTTCGGCGGAAAAAATCGATCGCGGATCGGTAATGACCTCCAAGGGGCGAAAAACCCCGTCGTTGATGTCTTGCGATGGATTGGTAATGGCGAGAAAGATGGTACGAACCGCCGACACCAGGCCGGTATAGGAACAGTTGATCGGCCCGGCCACTTGAGGATGGCTTCCGCGGAAATCACAGATGAATTTGTCATCGGTGATCGTCACTTTCACTTTTACTTTAAAGGGGCCGTTCCCCATCCCGTCATCGTCGATATAATCTTCCGCTTCGAAAGTCCCCTTCGGCAATTTCTTCAATTCCTGACGGGTCAATTTTTCTCCGTGATCGAGCAAGTACTCGATGGAAGCCAACACCGTATCCTTTCCGTATTTGTCGCACAGCTCTCGAAAACGGCGCTCGCCCGTGCGGAGGGCGGCGACTTGCGCCCACATGTCGCCAAGAGAAAGATCGGGAAAACGAACGTTCGCTTTGATCACTTCGACCAGCGCTTCGTTCAACCTTCCTTCGTCAAACAATTTCACACAGGGAAACTGCAGCCCTTCTTGGAAAATCTCCGTTGCATCGTTTGTGAAAGAACCGGGATCTTTCCCTCCGACTTCCGTCCAGTGCGCCTTGTTGGCGGAAAAAGCAACCAATTCTCCATCGTAGAAAATCGGCATCACCAGCCCCACATCGGACAGGTGAGAACCTCCCCCACCATACGGATCGTTGATGATAATAATGTCTCCCGGCCGCAGGTTTTCCGGGCCGAACTTCTTCAACGTTTCCTTTACCATGAAACTTAACATCCCTATAAACCCTGTCACGCCGTTTCCCTGCGTAAGCAGCTGACCTTTGTTGTCGGTGAGACCACTGGCATAATCAAGCACTTCGTAAATAATCGGGCTCATCGACGTGCGCGCCAAGGCGTAAAACATTTCCTCGCCGATGGCGATCAGCGAGTCCTTCACAATTTCCCGCGTAAACGGATCCACCTGGGCAGTCGTTTTCCGCATGTCACTTCACCCCCGTTTCGATGATCAGATTACCGTAATCGTCGACGATGACTGCTTGTCCGGGATAAACCACTGTGGAAGCCGCCTTTTCCTCAACAATGGCCGGCCCGCTCAAATGCATCCCGGGTGACAGGCGCTCCCGGAGGTAAACGCTGGTCTGAACCCATCCTTCTTCCTCGTAAAAGACCGGACGGACCTCTTTGATCGCCTCTTCTTCGGACACATCGCCAGCGGGCATTTTTTGGATCTTCGGTTTCGTGACCGAACCGAAAGCCGTCAAGTGCATGTTGACGATTTCCACGGGTGTCGACTCCAATTTGAAGGTGTAATGCTGTTCATGAAGTTGATGGAACCGCTGAATCACCTCGCGGATCGTCCGCTCCGTCCAGGATTCGCCCGGCACCGGCACTTTCACCGTATGCTCCTGCCCCACATAGCGCATATCCGCCCAACGGGAAAACATCACGCGTTCCTTGGGAAATCCTTCTTCGCGATACTGCTGAACGGCGGTCTCCTCCATTTGGGCCCATAGCCGGTTCAACGTTCGCACATCCGCTTCGTCCAGACGCTGAATCCGTGTTTCGATGTAATCGTGCCGCAAATCGGTCATCAGCATCCCCCAGGCGGAGAAAACCGGTGCCGCTACCGGAACGATCACTTTTTTCACACCGAGTTCCCGGGCCAAGGCAGGAGCGTGCATGGACCCTCCACCGCCAAAAGCGACAAGTGTGAAATCGCGCGGGTCATGGCCTTTACGTACGGAAATCAAGCGCAACGCGTTCAACATGTTCGCATTGGCGATGCGGATAATGCCGAGCGACGCTTCTTCCACCGACAAACCGAAGTGCTTGGCCACTTTTTCTTCCATCACTTTTTTCACATGTTCCAAATCGACCGGATAGTCAAAGTTTTCCGGGGCAAGTCGTCCCGTGATCAGATTGGCGTCCGTCGTCGTCGGCTCGGTTCCCCCCTGTCCGTACGCCACCGGGCCGGGAACAGCCCCCGCCGACTGGGGACCCACTTTGAGGGAACCGGCGTCATCGATCCAAGCGATCGAACCGCCTCCGTTGCCGATCTCGACGATATCCACCACCGGAATTTTTAAGGGATAACCCGCGCTCTTCTCGGACTTCTCGATGTAATAGTCCGTGCTCACCTTGACTTCCCCTTTTTCAATCAAGGAACATTTCGCGGTCGTACCGCCGATGTCAAAGGCGATAATATTTTTCTCTCCCAGCATTTCTCCCAGTACGGCAGCTCCGTACACGCCCGCGACCGGCCCGGATTCCACCATATGGATCGGAGTCTCTTTCGCACTGTCAAACGTCGTCGTTCCGCCGTTTGACTGCATGATATAGTTGCGGCTTTTCGCCCCGTGCCGCTTAAGCTTGTCTTGCAAGCGATCGATGTAAGAAGCGGCAATCGGCTTGACGTAGGAATTTAACACGGCTGTGTTTGTCCGTTCGTACTCCCTCCATTCCTTCGTCACCTCGTGGGAAGCGGTGACTGCCACTTCCGGCCACATCTCTTTGATCCATTTCGCCGCCTTTTGTTCGTGCACGGGATTCTTGTAGGCATGCAGGAATGAAACGGCGATGGCTTGGACTCCTTCTTTTTTGAAGTGATCCACCGCTTTCTCGACGTCGCCCCGTTTGATCTCTGTAAGGACTTCCCCTTTGTAATTGAGCCGCTCTTCCACTTCCAAGCGAAGGAAACGCGGAACAAACGGTTCCGGCTTTTTGTAGCGGATGTTGAACAAATCCGGACGGTTTCCGCGCGCGATTTCCAACACGTCGCGAAATCCTTTGGTTGTAATGAGTCCGGTTTTCACTCCTTTGCGCTCGGTCAATGCGTTAATGATGACGGTGGTGCCGTGGATGAAGGTATCGATGGCATGGGGATCGATGCCGGTCTTTTCAATCACATCCATGACACCCTTTTCGAAGTTGGGCGGAGTTGTATGGCTCTTTGCCATGCCGATTTTCCCTTCATCATCCACATAGACCAGGTCGGTAAAGGTTCCGCCGATATCCGTTGCAACGCGCATGGTGTTACCTCCCTTTCAAAAACTCAATTAAAAATCACTGGCGTGAGCACACAAAGAATGGTGGCGGGTTCATCCAGCGGGTTTTCCCAATAATGGGAGAGTTGGGACGGGAAATGAATGGCATCCCCTTCGCGCAGGTGATAAACCTCCTGAGCAACGTAAATGCGCACCGCCCCTTTCAGCACATAGTAAAACTCCTCGCCCGGATGGTGGAACTTCGCGGTTTGTTTGTGCTTCGGAGGCAGGATCACTTTCATCGGTTCCAGAGTTCTTCCGGAAAACTGTCCAGCCAAACGGGTATAAACCGACTCGGATCCTTCGAGTCGGAAAGGTTGTTGTTCCTCCTTTCGCACCGCATATTGCTCATTTTCCGGAGTCTCAAAAAAATAGGTCATCTTCACTCCGAGGGCGTCTGCAATTTTTTTCAACGATGTAATTGCGAGCGACGAAGCCCCCCTTTCCACTTGCGACAAAAAACTGACAGACAGGTCGGTTTTTTCACTGAGCTCCTTCAGTGTTAGCCCTTTTTGTATACGAAGTCCCCTGATTTTTTTGGAAATATCATCCATACTATCTCTTCCTTTGTTTGGAACGGTTACAGTATTACTTTATTTTGTTTCATAATATCAAAACAGATTCTTGGCTGTAAATAGTTTTTTTTGCGAATACTTAACCAGGAAATTAAAAACAAACAATACATTGTTTATCTTTGATGTAAAATCATCTCACCCCTTAAGGGCGCGCATAAATCCTTTCCGCGCAAACCATAGTAACGGTGGACCCATCAATCTCATCCGAAGGAGGTATTCTGCGTGCATCAAGTGATCTCCCGAATCGAATCGGAACTGGACCAGATACGATCCATGTGTATGCAGTTGGAACAGGCGGAGCGTTCCAATCAGCAATCGGCCCAGCAGTTGCAATCATCCGTGATGGATCCCCATGTTCGGGCCCAGCTCCAAAACATGGCGCAGAAAGAAGCTTTTAATGCCCAAAAACTGCAGCAAATCTCCCAGATCGCTTCCCAGGCGCGGCAGGAAGTCGGCCAGCTGAGGCAGCAGGCCCATTCCGTCCATCCGTCCGCATTTCAGCCGCAGCCCGCCGCGCAAACCGGCTTCCAGGCCCAAGCTCCCCAGCCGGTTACCGCCCAGTACCAGCAACCGGCCGGATTTCAGCAGCCCTCCCGGCAACAATCTTCCAGCACCCAGCAGTGGGTGCAGCGCCACCTCCAGCCCGGCTTGTCTCCCAATCAAGCGCTGAGCATCCTGCAACAGGGAGTGCCGAAACAGGGGACCCCGTCCGTGCAAACGGCTCCTTCCGCGCAGATGGTCCAGACCCAACCCGCCCAACAATTCGGAAGCCAATCCCGCAGCATGAACCCTTATTACCAGCACTGAACAAAAAACGGGACCCCATCCGGGTCCCGAGGAAGTCGACAAAGCGGAAGGGAGCGATTTTTGCCAAGCGACCCCTGCCGCGAGGCGCAAAATCGCTCCCCTCTCCCAAAACAAAAGCCTCAGGACCCGATCTCGGGTCCCTTTTTTTAAAGCTTTTCCCTTATGCATTCAGATACTGCTCCAGCACCTGTTCGATGCGGCGCAGCACCTTTTCCCTGCCCAACAGGGAAAGGGTTTGGTTCAGGTCCGGGCCGTGGGTCTGTCCCGTGACGGCCGCGCGAATCGGCATGAACAGCTGCTTCCCCTTATATCCCGTTTCCTTTTGGATCCCCTTCAGCGCCTTCTTGATGCCTGCCGGCTGAAATTCCGCATCCTCCATCTCGGCCACCTTCGCCCGAAAGGCGGGAAGCACGACGGGGACGGAGGGCTGGTTCAGCACTTCGATGGCCTCCTCATCGTGGCGGACGTCATCCCGGAAGAACAGCTCCGCCAACCGGGGCAGCTCCTTGAGATGGGAAAGGGACGGCTGATAGAGGGCCACCAGTTGTTTCGCCCATTCGCGGTCCAGGCGCTCGATCCCGTAGTGTTCCTGCAAATAGGGGAGAGCCATGTCGGTCAGGGTGTCGATATCCAGCTTCTTGATGTATTCCCCGTTCATCCATTTCAGCTTTTCGGGATCGAAAATCGCTCCCGCCTTGCTCACCCGATCGAAGGAGAAGAGGCGGATCAGCTCATCCATGGAGAAGATCTCCTGTTCGGCGTATTCCCCCGGCGGCGACCATCCCAGAAGGGCCAGGTAATTGTTGAGGGCCTCGGGCAGGTACCCCGATTCGCGGTACTGCTCGATGAACTGCATGACGGTCTCGTCCCGCTTGGACAGCTTCTTCCCGCTTTCGTTCAAAATCAGGGGCAGATGGCCGAACTCCGGCGGATCCCAGCCAAAGGCCTCGTAAAGCAGCAGTTGGGCGGGCGTGTTGGACAGATGCTCCTCCCCGCGGATGACGTGGGTGATTTTCATCAGGGCGTCGTCGATGGTGACGGCCAAGTTGTACAAGGGCACCCCGTTGGATTTGACGATGACGAAATCGCCCATGTCTTTGGTGTGGAAGCGGACTTCGCCCCGGATCAAATCCCGGAAGACGATTTCCCGGTTCTCCGGAACCCGGAAACGGATGGTTCGGGGGCGCCCCTCCCGTTCATACCGGTTTCGGGTTTCCTCGTCCAGATGGGCGCATTTGCCCGAATAACGATAAACCTTGCCCCGGGCGTTCGCCTCCTGCCGTTCCCTGTCCAGTTCTTCCTTGGTGCAGTAGCAGTAATAGGCCTTGCCTTCTTCCAACAGACGCTCGATGTACCGCCGGTAAATATCCAGCCGCTCCATGCAGGTGTAGGGACCGTACTCTCCCCCGATGTCCGGCCCCTCATCCCATTTCAGCCCCAGCCACTTGAACCCGTCGATGAATCCTTCCACCGCATCGGCCCGGTTGCGGCTGGTGTCGGTATCCTCGATCCGGAGAATGTACTTTCCGCCGTGCTTCCGGGCAAACAGAAAATTGAACAGCGCCGTCCTCGCGCTTCCGATATGTAGATGCCCCGTCGGGCTGGGGGCAAACCGCACCCTCACCGTCATCTGCCACACCTCTTTTCCGTAAAAAGTGCTGCATCCCGGCGCCTGCGCAGGCCCATCCGCGCCTGCAAAGGCCGGGGTGTGCCGCAAATTCCCGCCCGGGCGGCACACCCCCGACCTTTTCGTCTCCCTTCCGCCATTCCCCGGAAAGCCCGAAAATGCCGGGCACCGCCTCCGCGCCTTTCACGGACGTCTTCAGTATATCCGGCAAAGCGTTACCTTTCAAGGGTCGAAGGAAAAGCCCCCCTTCCGGCAGCGCCCATGCCCGGAAACGGCCCCTTAATCCACGGAGATCTGATCCGCAAACTTTTCCAGGGTTTTTTCTCCGATTCCGGGAACCTCGAGCAGGTCGCGGACGTCTTTGAAGGGGCCGTGCTCTTCCCGGTGGCGGAGGATCGCCTCGGCCTTGGCGGGGCCGATCCCGTCGAGTGTCTCCAGTTCAGCGGCAGAGGCGGTGTTGATGTTGATTTTCCCCGAACCGGCTCCCACCGGTCCGCTTCCCGCCGTGCCGGCTTCAAAGAATGCCGGCATCTTTTCCCCGCGGCGCGGGATATAGACCACCATCCCGTCGGCGAGGGGTTGGGCGAGATTGACCCGGTCCAAATCCGCCTTTTTCCCCGCACCGCCCGCCTCGGCCAAAGCATCCCGAACCCGGGAGCCGGCGGGAAGCTGGTACACGCCCGGGCGTTCCACCGCCCCCTTCACATCGACGACCACATCCTCCCTCTCCTTTTCCGCGGGGGCTTCGGCGGGACGTGCCGTCCGCTCCGGAGCATAGGCCGGAAGCGGCACCTGCTCCGGTTCATCCCCGCCCCACCAATCCGCCGCAACGACGCCCGCCAGGGCGACGGCCAACAGGATGGACAACACGGCCAGCTTTTTCTCCCGGGGCGTCCAAAGGTCATCCATCTGATCCCCCTCCCGAGCTCCATGCGGCATCATCGCCCCGCGGAAGACGGACGCCCGCCCCGCTCCCCACCCCGCCCTCCCGGAAGCTCCCGCTTCATAACCCCTCCGCCGGCCGCGTACCTTTATAAAAAGCCGGGTCCGGTCCGGCTCCCGCCACGAAAGGGGGAAGGGCGATGAACAAACTGGTCGGTTTTATCGGGACGGGAAGCATGGGGCAAACCCTGGTGGAAGCGCTGATACGTTCCAAAGCGCTTCGGCCGTCTCAGATTCTGCTCAGCAACCGGACTCGGAGCAAGGCGGAGTCGCTGGCCGAGTCCCATCCCGGAATCCGCATCGCCGAAAACAATGCCGAGCTCGTCCGGAAAGCGGATTGGGTGTTCCTGTGCGTCAAGCCCCGCGATTATCGGGATGTGCTGGATGAGATCGGCGGAAGGGCCGGAAAAGAACAGATGATCATTTCGATTACCAGTCCGGTGATGATCCGCGATCTGGAAGCGGCCCTGCCCTCCAAAATCGCCAAGATCATTCCGAGCATCACCCACGCGGTGCTGGACGGAACTTGCCTTTTCATCCCCGGCAGCCGGCTGACCCTTCGGGATCGGGAGGAATTGCTCAATCTCCTTTCGGCGATCGGAACGCCCTTGGAAATCGACGAACGCCACTGCCGCGTGGCCTCGGATCTGGCCAGCTGCGGTCCGGCATTTTTGGCCCGCTTTCTGGAGCAGCTCGCCCGCGCCGCGGGCGAAGTGACCGGCCTTCCCCGGGATACGGCCCTTTTGCTGATCATCCGGATGGCCCTGGGAACCGCCCGGATGCTGACCGAAGGGGGATTTACCCTGGAAAGCCTGCAGGAGCGGGTGGCCGTTCCCGGCGGCATCACCCGGAAAGGACTCGATCTGCTGGAGCGGGAACTGGATCCGGTGTTGATCCGCTTGTTCCGCCTCACCCACGCCAAATTTGTCGAGGACGTCGAAAAGGTGCGACAATCCCTGCAGGGCGCGGGAAGCAAGGGGTGACCAGGCGATCCGCTTCCACGGAACGCATGTTCAGTATACCGCAAATCCCCTTTTATTTCCAGAAAGCCGGTCAACCATCAAAACCCGGTGGATCTCCCGCGCGAAACAGCCGGTCCGTCCCCTTCAACCCGTCGACGGTGGCGATTCCGGCCCCGAACATGGCGATTTTGCACTCCAACTCGATCCGCTTCATCTCCCGGGCGATTTCCTCCGGATCGCAGGTGGCCGCGGCGGGCAACAGAGATCGCCCGAAACCGGCCAAATCGGCGCCGAGGGCGATCGATTTCGCCGCGTCGACCCCGGTTTTGAGCCCGCCGCTGGCAATCACGCATCCCTCCGGCACATGACGGCGCACATCCCGGACGCAATCCGCGGTGGAAAGGCCCCAATCGGCGAAGGCCTCCGCCACCGCCGCCAGCAGTGGATCCTTCGCGCGGTATTTCTCCACCTGAATCCAGGAGGTGCCGCCGGCGCCGGCCACATCCACAAACTGCACCCCGGCATCAAACAGCTGCCGGGCCAGCCGCCCGTGAATGCCGAATCCCACCTCTTTCACGCCGACGGGCACCTCCAGCGCCCGGCACACCTCTTCGATCTTCCGGAGCAGATTTCCGAATCGGGTGTTTCCCTCGGGCTGAAACACCTCCTGCATGGCGTTCAGATGGAGGACCAGCCCGTCGGCCTCCGTCAATTCGACGGCCCTCCGGCACTGCTCGGCCCCGTATCCGTAATTGAGCTGGACCGCCCCCAGATTGGCCAGCAGGGGAATGTCCGGGGCGACGGGGCGGACCCGGAAGGTGGCCGCCGTTTCCGGGTGTTCGATCGCCACCCGGACGGACCCGAGGCCCATCGCCCACCCCCGCTCCTGGGCGGCCTCCGCCAGGGCGGCGTTGATCCGCCCCGCCTGTTCCGTCCCCCCGGTCATGGAACTGATGAGAAAAGGCGCCTTCAGGGGCCGGCCCAAAAAGGAGGCGGAAAGGGAAACCTCGGAAAAGTCGATTTCCGGCAACGCCTCGTGCCGGAAACGATACCGCTCCATGCCGGTGGTGATTCCCCGGCCGGTCACCTCCCGGGTCAGCGCGATGTGAATGTGGTCCGCTTTTCGCTTGGGAATCCGCCTCTCTTCCTTCATCCCTCAATGTCCTTTCCCGTGATCAGGGCCACCTCTTCCTCCGTCAGCTCCCGGTACTCTCCCGGCTCCAGGGACGGATCGAGCCGAAGGGGGCCCATGGCGATGCGTTTCAGGTAAACCACCCGTTTGCCCACCGCTTCAAACATCCGCTTCACCTGGTGATATTTTCCCTCGTAGACGGTCACTTCCGTCTCGGACTCCGGACCGGACGAGCGGATGGCAAGTTCCGCCGGCATCGCCTGATAGCCGTCATCCAGGACGACGCCCCGCCGGAAGGCCTCCACATCCGCTTCGGTCACTTTTCCCCGGACGAGGGCCACATACCGCTTGGGCACCCGCTTCTTGGGAGAAAGCAGGTTGTGGGCGGTCTTTCCGTCATTGGTGAGCAGGAGCAACCCTTCGGCGTCCTTGTCCAGCCTTCCCACCGGAAAAGGCTCAAACAGGGCGTGTTCCGGCTCCAGGAGCTGAACCACGGTCTCCGAGATCCGGTCCGCCGTGGCGGAAACCACTCCGGCGGGCTTGTTCATCATCAGGTAGATAAATTCCCGGTATTGGATGTGCAGGCCGTCCACTTCGACGCGGTCCTTCTCCGGGTGCACGTGCATCCCCGGGTTTTCGGCCACTTCGCCGTTGATGGTCACTCGCCCCTCTTTGACCAGTTTCCGGATCTCCTTCCGCGTCCCGACACCCATCCTTCCGAGCAATTTGTCGAGACGCAGCCGCTTTTCCGCCATCCTCTCGCCTCCGTGTCTCGTTCAATCCGCACAAATTTTATCCTATCACAACCTGGCTCCGACGCAAAAATTTGGGCGGCCCCAAATCCGGCGCCCCTTCCCCCCGCATCCGCGAAGGTCTCGCCGGAAAACCGCCTCCGGACCCACTTAAAGGGATCCGGACGGAGCGTTTTCCGCCTCGGCCCCGGCGACGGGCGCCCTGCGCCCGGACATCGCGGTCTGCACAAGTTAAGGGGACGGTTTTTCCGTCCCCTTTCGGCCGCCTCAATTGGCGACGATGTTGACCAGCTTTTTGGGAACCACGATCACCTTTCGCACCGTTTTGCCGGACAGGAGGCTTTTGATGCGTTCCTGGCTGAGCGCCAGCTGTTCCACCGTTTCCCGGTCCGCCTCGGCGGGCACGACCAGTCGGTCCCGTACCCTGCCGTTGATCTGAACGGCCATCTCCACCTCTTCCTCCACCAGCATCGCCGGATCGTAGGAGGGCCAGGACTGCTCGTGAACGCTGGATGCGTGCCCCATGGCGTGCCACAATTCCTCCGCCAGATGGGGCGCGAAGGGGGCCAGCAGGATCACGCCCGTCTCCAGGGCATCGGCCAGGGTTCCCCGATCGGCGTCCTTCGGATATTCGCCGATCGCGTTGAACAGCTCCATGATCGCGCTGATCGCCGTGTTGAAATGGTATCGCTCCCCGACATCCTCCGTCACCTTTTTGATGGTGCGGTGAACCCGGCGATGCAGATCCCGGGCGGGTCCCTTCTCGGGACGGGCTTCCGGCCGGTTCCGGAACAACTCCTCGTGGCGCATCACCGTCCGGAAGACCCGGCCCAGGAAGCGGTAGCACCCCTCGACTCCGGAATCGCTCCACTCCAGATCCCGCTCCGGCGGAGCGGCGAACAGGATAAACAGGCGGGCGGTGTCCGCTCCGTACCGCTCGATGATCTCCAAGGGGCTGACCGTGTTCCCCTTCGATTTGGACATCTTCGCGCCGTCCCTCAGCACCATGCCCTGGGTCAACAGGCTGGTGAAGGGCTCGTCGACATGCACCAGTCCCGCATCATACAGCACTTTGGTGAAGAAGCGGGAGTACAGAAGATGGAGCACGGCGTGCTCGATTCCCCCGATGTATTCGTCGACCGGCAGCCACTCCCGGATTCGTTCCGGATCGAAGGGAAGGCGGTCGTTCTTGGGATCGGCGTACCGGAAAAAGTACCAGGAGGAATCGATGAAGGTGTCCATTGTGTCCGTCTCCCGCCGCGCGGGGCCCCCGCAAGAGGGACAGGTGGTCCGGACGAAGGATTCCGAGGTGGTCAGCGGATTCCGTTTGCCGTCGAAGACCACGTCCTCCGGGAGCAGAACGGGCAATTCTTCCTTCGGCACCGGCACCGTGCCGCATTTGTCGCAGTAGACGATGGGAATGGGACAGCCCCAGTACCGCTGGCGGGAAATCAGCCAGTCGCGAAGCCGGTAGGTGACCGCCGGCCCTCCGAGTCCCTTTTCGGCCAAATGCTCGGAGATGGCCCGGATCGCCTCCCGGTTGTCCATGCCGTCGAAGGGACCGGAATCGACCAGCACGCCCTCCCCGGTATAGGCCTCGGCAAGGGGCTCTTCCAACTCCCCGTCCCGGGGGCGGATCACCCGGCGGATCGGCAGGCCGTATTTTTTGGCGAACTGAAAATCCCGTTCATCGTGGGCCGGCACGCCCATCACCGCACCCGTCCCGTAATCCATCAGCACGTAGTTGGCGATCCATACGGGCACTTCTTCGCCGGTCAGGGGGTGCCGCGCCACCGCTCCGGTGTCCATGCCCACCTTTTCCGCATCGGCCGCGGTCCGCTGGATTTCGCTCTCTTTCCGCATCCGCTCGATGAAAGCGCGAAGTTCCCCTTCCTTCTCCTTCCCGGCGATCAGGCGCTCCACCAGGGGATGCTCCGGCGCCAACACCAGGTACGTCACTCCGTACAGGGTGTCGGGACGGGTGGTGAAAACGGTGACCGGCTCATCGCTCAGCTCCGGCAGGGTGAAGGTCACCTTCGCCCCTTCGCTGCGCCCGATCCAGTTGCGCTGCATCGTCTTCACCCGTTCGGGCCAGCGGGGAAGCCGGTCCAGCCCCTCCAGCAACCGGTCGGCGTAATCGGTGATCTTGAGGAACCATTGCTCCAGCTCCTTCTTGGTCACCTCCGCGTCGCACCGCCAGCACCTGCCGTTTTCCACCTGTTCGTTGGCCAGAACGGTCGCACAGTCGGGGCACCAGTTGACCGGCGCCTTCTTCCGGTAGGCCAAACCCCGCTCGTAGAAAAGGAGAAACAGCCACTGGGTGAACCGGTAGTAGTCGGGCAGGCAGGTGGCCACGTAGCGGTCCCAGTCGTAGGAAATCCCGAGCCGCTCCTGCTCTTCCCGGAACTTTTTCATGTTGCTGAGGGTCCAATCCCGGGGGTTTACCCCCCGCTTGATGGCCGCGTTCTCCGCCGGCAAGCCGAAGGCGTCCACGCCCATCGGGTGAAGCACCCGGTAGCCGTTCATCCGTTTGAACCGGGCGATCACATCCCCGATGGAATACACCCGCACGTGTCCCATGTGCATCCCTTCGCCCGACGGATAGGGAAACTGCTCCAACGTGTAAAACTTGGTCTTCCCGGCATCCGGATCGGTCCGGTGAACTCCCTTCTCCTCCCAAACCCGCTGCCATTTCGCTTCGATTTCCTTCGCTTGATACGCTCGCATGGGCGTCTCCTCCAACACCAGCAAAAATATTGAAACCTCCCGCCCCTGCTGAAAAAAAGCGCTAGGGACGAGAGGTTGATTCACTCCCGCGGTACCACCCTAGTTAGCACCCACCCGGCGGCAGGCGCTCCCTCATTCACATCCGATAACGGGGATGAGGCGCCGGAATGTACTCCCCTTTCCATTCCGGGGCGATGAGGCGAGTTCATTCGGCCCCTCTGATCGGCTCGCACCTTCCGCCGACTCTCTGCGCAGAGCGGACGAACTACTACTCCTCATCCTGGCCTGTCAAATTCTTGTCGAAGATTTGGATTTTATTATATGCCACGATTTCGCCCGTGTCAATGGGTTTCAGGGCGTCAGGGGCCCTGCAGTTCTCATCCTTTCCCGTTTCGGACCGCAAAATACCTGTCTACTGGACACGGACTTGCTGCGCATCGCCCCAAAGACGCTCCAAATCGTAGAAATCCCTCTCGTCCTTGTGGAAGACATGCACGACCACGTCACCGAGATCCAAAAGCACCCACCGCGCTTCCCGGAATCCCTCCACTCCTTTGATGGGAATTCCGGCCTCCTCCATCTTTTCCTTGATGCCCGTCGCGATCGCCTGCACCTGGGTGGCCGAATTGCCGTGACAGATGACGAAATAATCGGCGATCACCGACAACCCGCGAATATCCAGAATGGTGACGCGCTGGGCTTTTTTCTCTTCGGCGGCGTCGGCCGCCAGCCGGGCGATTTCCTCCAGGTTCAATGAGATTCCTCCTTTGGAAGGATTTGAGGGATTTTATCAAGCAAATCATTGCGGGTTAAAATCGTCAGCGGGTACACCTTCAGCCCCCGTTCCACCAGATAAAGGATGGTGTTGTCCAGGGCCTTCAAGACCGCGCGGTCCAGGTCCTCCCGGGCCAGTCGGCGAACCTCGTCCAAGCCGGGAAAGCTCCGGCCGGGTTCGATGTAATCGGCGAGAAAGACCACCTTTTCCAGCAGGGACATCCCCGGGCGCCCCGTGGTGTGGGAACGAATCGCGTTCAGCACCTCTTCGTCGTCGACTCCGAGTTCCTCCCGCACGGCCACCGCGCCAACGGGAGCGTGCCACAATTCCTTGTGGAACTGGAGCAGGTCCTGGGGCAGACGGTGGCGGAGAATCCACTCCCTCTGCTTTTCTTCCGGCCAATACTTGCAGTAATCGTGGAGAATGGCCGCGATCTCCGCCTTCTCCGGATCGGCGCCCGTCCTTTCGGCCAGCTCCACCGCCGTCTCCTTCACCCGCAGGGTGTGCTCCCAGCGGGAGGAAGGCATCTGACGCCTGGTCGCTTCCATTAGTTTCTCACGGCTCATTTTCATATAACCGATTCTCCTCGATATAGCGGCGGACCTTCTCGGGAACCAGATAGCGGATCGATTTCCCCGCCGCCGCCCGTCTCCGGATTTCAGTGGATGAAAGGTCCAGGGTGACGGCATCCTCGACCAGGGTCAACCGGCGGGCAATAAAGGGAGGAAGATCCCCGACGACCACCCCCGGCCGCAGATGGCCGATGACCTGGACAACATGCATGATTTCTTCTATTTTATACCACCGCGGCAGATCGTTCATCATGTCTGCGCCCACAATCAAAAAAAAGTGCGCTTGGGGATGGGCTTTCTTCAAGTCTCTCACCGTATCCACCGTGTAAGAGGGGCCGGGGCGGTCCAGCTCCACCCGGGAGAGGCGAAAACGGGGATGATCGGCGATGGCCAGCTCCACCATGCGCTCCCGGTGGTGGGGGGCGGAAACGGGAGCCGCCTTGTGGGGCGGCTCGGCGTTGGGAATGAACCACACCTCGTCCAGGTCCGCAGCCTCCCTCGCCTGTTCGGCAACCAGGAGATGGCCCATGTGAATCGGATCAAAGGTTCCGCCGAAGATGCCAATGCGCATGTCCATCCCTCTCTCCCCGCTTAACCGCCGCCTGCAGGCTCCATCGCCTCTTCCAGGGCCTTCCTCATCACGTCCACGGGCGCCGGTTTTCCCATCCACTTCTCAAAGGCCAGGGCCGCCTGGTGGAGCAGCATGCCGAGCCCGCCGTGAATTCTGGCGCCCCTCGCCTCCGCCTCCCTCAGAAGGAGGGTTTTCCGCGGACGATAAATCAGGTCGCTCACCGTCATCCGCTCGTGCAAAAGCGACGGGTCAATCGGAATCGCCTCCGTCTCCGGATACATGCCCACGGAGGTAGTCTGCACCAAAAGCGTCGTCTCCCCGATCACCCGCTCCACCTCCGACAGCGACACGGCCCGCGCATCCCCTTTCCGGAGGGAAGCCGCCAGGCGCTCCGCCTTCTCCCGCGTCCGGTTGGCGATGGTGATCGACTTCACCCCGGCCCCCGCCAGCGCGTGGGCCACCGCCCGCGCCGCACCGCCCGCGCCGAGGATCAGCACCTTTTGTTCCACGAGATCCAGTCCCGTCTCGTCGACGAGGGATCGAAGATATCCCTCGCCGTCCGTGTTGTAACCGACCAGCCGCCCCTCCCGCGCCACGACGGTGTTGACGGCGCCGATTTCCCTCGCGGTCTCCTCCACTTCATCCAGATGTTCGAGGACGGCCACCTTGTGGGGGATGGTCACGTTCCACCCCCGGAATCCCAGGGCCCGCATTCCCCGAACGGCCGTCCCCAGTTCCGCGGGCGAAACATCAAAGGCCAAATAGACGAAGGGAAGGCCTAAGGCGCGAAACGCCCGGTTCATCATCTCCGGCGACTTGGAATGGCCCACCGGATGGCCGATCAGCCCCACCACTCCGGTTCCGGCATCCATCCTCATCCCCCCGACAAGCGTTATATAATCGCCGGCCGCACTTCCACGGGAATCCCGCGCGGGGCCCAGACGTGGATCTCAGCCTCCATTTTCCCCGCCGCGATCCATCCCAGTCCGGGGATGACAAGGTCCCGCTTCTCGCCCTCGGCCAGCCGGAACTCGTGCCGCTCCATCTCCGGCAGATCCGCGGTCCCCGACGGAGGCGAAAGCAGCTCCCCCCGGTGACGGGCGTACACCTCATCGGCCTTCTCCCACTTGGTCCGGTGAACGTACAGGTCGTTGGAAATGTAACAGACGAAGGGCTGCCTCGGCCCCTTCACGAAGTCGAAGCGAACCAGACCGCCGAAAAACAGGGTTTGCCGGTCGTTCAGCTGGTACACCCGCGGATGGATCTCCCGGCGGGGAACGATCACCCGCAGGTCCTCCGGCGACACCCATTCGCTCAGCCGGTCCCGGCGGACAATGCCGGGGGTGTCGATCAAGGCCCGTCCATCCTCCAGCGGGATGCGGATCACATCGAGGGTGGTGCCCGGGTAGGGAGAGGTGGTGATTTCGCCTCCCTCCCCTCCCTCTTCCCGCAGAATGCGGTTGATCAAGGTGGATTTGCCCACATTGGTGGTCCCCACCACATAGGCGTCCCGCCCCCGGCGATGCTTCTCGATGGCGGCGATCACCTCGTCGATATGAAGCCCCTTGGCCGCGCTGCACAGGACGACTCCCACCGGACGAAGGCCCAGATTTTCCGCCGATCGGCGGACCCATTCCGTCAGGCGGCCCCGTTTGACCGACTTCGGGAACAGGTCGATCTTGTTTGCGACCAACAGGATATCGTTTTGGACCAAGTGGCGTTGGATGCCGGGAATCCAACTGCCGGCGAAATCGAACAGATCGGTCACCCAGACGACCAGGCTGTCCGTCTGCCCGATCCGCTGAAGCAGCCGCAGGTAGGCGTCGGGATCCTGCTCCACCCGCGCCACCTCATTGTAATGGCGGATGCGGAAACAGCGCCTGCAAACGGGATTTTCCCGTTCCAGCGCGGCTTCCGGCACGTATCCCGGCCGTGCGGGATCCTCCGTCTGAAGAAGGGCTCCGCACCCTTCACACCGGGTACCCTCCGTCATCGGCGGTCCTCCCCCTCCAACAGCCCCCGTTTGCGCATGAAATGAAAAACCAGCCGCTCCATGCGGCGGTTGATTCTCGTCCAAAATCCCTCCACATGGGAGACGGGAGCCACGAGAATCGTGTACAGTCCCAACCGGTTTCCTCCCAGCACATCGGTAAACAGCTGATCCCCGATCATCGCCGTCTCCTCCGGGCGGCTCCCCATGCGCCGCATCGCCTCGATAAACGCTCTGGAGAGGGGCTTCTTCGCCCGGTGAATGTACGGCACCCCCAGGGGTTTGGCGAACCGGGAAACCCGGGTCCGATTGTTGTTGGAAACGATCATGACGCGAAACCCCATCTTCTGAAGCTGGTCCAGCCAGTTGACCAACCGGGGAGTGGCATCCGGGCGGGTCGACTCCACCAGCGTGTTGTCCAGATCGAAGATGGCCGCCTTGATCCCGCGCCGCTGAAGTTTCTCAAAATCGATCTCATAGATGGATGCAGCAAAATGCTTCGGTATGATTGCTTTCAGCACGGGTCCACCTCTGCGAAAAAAGTCCGTTCCGTTATCGGCAATAACTATACCACATCCTCAGACCCGCATGCAAAAGAATCCAGCAAAATTCGGGGATCTTAAGCCACAATACATCAACGGGCCGCCCGCCCCTTATCCGGTCCGGCTGACGGTTGGCGCATCGCCCCAAGGAAACCGGGAAATCCCCGGAGCCGCTCCAAAATTACTTCGCAAAAAAATCGGACGAATCATTCCCCTGTCCGTGATATCTATAAATTACATCCCAGATATCGGAGGAATGCGGTGATGAAACTGTACCTGGCCGTCTATGAATGGGAGCGGCGGATCTGCCTGGCGTCCGACGGGAAAACAGTGTACTCGGCGGGATTTGATCCCGATCGGGTCTTATCCCGTCTGCAGAAGCTTTTTCCCCACTTTCGGATCGAGTGGGATCCGGCCAAATCGGCAACGATCCTTCGACAATTGGAGGAATATCTTCAGGGAAAACGAAAAGTTTGCGATGTCCCCGTCCATTTGCGGGGAACCCGGTTTCAGCTCCGGGTGTGGAACGAAATCCGAAAGATTCCCTACGGTCAAACCGAAACCTATGGAAGCATTGCCAAAGCTCTGGGGGATCTCCGCCTTTCCCGGGCTGTGGGCGGGGCGGTCGGAACCAATCCCGTTCCCTTGATCATCCCTTGCCACCGCGTCGTCGGCGCAAGGGGGGGCTGGGAGGTTACTTGGGCGGTCCGGCCGCAGAAAAGCGGCTGCTGGAACTGGAGGGGGGACTGGACCCCTGTGAAACGATCCATCGGCTGGTCCCCAGGCCAAGAAGAGGAAAACCGCTCATTTAAATAAGGAGGGTTGTAAGTGAAGATTGGGCCGGACTCCCTGTGGAAGGCGGTCATCCGATGCGACGAGCGTTATGACGGCTTCTTTTACTACGCGGTGAAGACAACGGGGATTTTCTGCCGCCCCTCCTGCCGATCCAAGACGCCCAAACGGGAAAACGTGGAGTTCTTTTTCAGCCGGGAAGAGGCGCTTCGAAAGGGATACAAACCCTGCAAACGGTGTCGTCCCGATTTGCAAACATCCACCTACGCCCCCAACCGGGAATGGATTCAGGAAGTGAAAAAGCTTCTGGAAACCGAATTCGACAGGCCCTGGACCCTCCAAAGTCTGTCCAAACGGATCGGGATCAGTCCGCACCATCTGCAGCGACTCTTCAAAAAAGAAACCGGCGTCAGCCCCAAGCGCTTCCTCGAACGAATTCGCGTGCAACAGGCGAAACGCTTGCTTTTAAGCGGAAACCAAAACGTCACGGACATCTGTTACACGGTCGGTTTCAGCAATCCCTCTCGGTTTTATAAGATTTTCCGCGAGGTGGCGGGTTGTTCTCCATTGGAGTTTAAGCGCAGGAAAAAGGAAGGAGGTTCTTCCGAGTCCATTTCACCGAGGGATGCCGGGTAACGCCGGTTTGCCCTTTTCTTCTCAGTCAAACCATTCCTTCATCAAATGGATCGCATAATTCTTCGCCTGGGAAAAAGTGATGACCGCCGGCATGAAAGGCTCGTTGGGGTCGACCAGAATCAACAGGACCTTTGCTGAACAAACAAAAAAGGCGGGCAAATCCGCCTCATACCGGTAACCTTCATTTTTCCGAAGCGGAACCATGGCAGGTGCCCAATCCCGACAAATCCCCGCTCTTGTTTTTCTCCCCGAGGGACGGTTTGCGAAAGAGACTGGCGAAACTGTATACCAGGACGGCTCCGACAAACACGGCGGTCAACAACACGTAATACCCGATCATTTCCATGGAGTCGTCCACCCCTCCCGGCAGAATTCCGTTTCCAGGCCCGTATTTCTAATTATTTATTTCCCTTTTTTCATAACCGTTAGCATATAGTTTTAGCACAAAATGCATCGACGAAAAAAGACCTTCTAAAAGGGGTTGAAGGAATGCCCCATCGGGAAATCGCCGGATGGGCAAATGCTTTTTGGGGCGGGAATTCAAGGCATTGGACACACCGGATGACGGCTGGAAAAAGGCCGGGCGGATGCCCGGCCTATGCACCTGCGCTCCCTGAAAAAGGCCCGCAAGGACGTGTCGCTGCACGACCCCATCGGCACCCACAAAGAGGGAAATGAAATCACGCTGATCGATATCCTCGGCACGGACCGGGACGAGGTGGTCGAAACGAATATACAACCACCTGCACATCCTCGATCCGCGGGAACAGGAAGTGATCCGAAACCGCTTCGGACTGGACGGAGGCAAGGAAAAAAACCAGTGGGAAATCGCACGGGAACAGGGCATCTCCCTCTCCTACGTATCGCGGATTGAAAAACGGGCGTTGATCAAGCTTTTTCACGAATTTTACCGGGTGGGACGAAAAAGCCAATAGAACGTTCAAAGCACAGGCACAACCGGTACAGGGCACTGAGTTGCCCTTTTTTGATGTCTCTCCACTCGGAAGAAAAAGCCTCCCTATACTTTTCATCGCATGATATATTCAGAATAAAATGTAAAGTAATCAAAGTTAAAAAGCATCCCGTCGCTGCACGTCTCCCGTCACCCTTTATGTGCAAACCTGCCCGGGTTCACAAAGTCAGTCTCTAAAACTTGATGCACAAAAAGGAGGACCAAAGACATGAACGGTACAGGAATATTGAACGGTTCTTTGGTCAAAAAATACGTGAACATTATTCTTCCCCTTTTCATCGGTTCCGTCTTGGCGTATCTCGACCGGCTCAACATCGCCTATGCCGCCTTGACGATGAACCAAGATCTTGGTTTTACCGCCAAGGTTTTCGGCATGGGCGCAGGCATTTTGTTCTGGGGTTACGTCTTGTTTGAGGTGCCGGGAACGCTGATCGCCCATAAATGGAGCCCGCGTAAATGGATTGCGCGAATCATGATTACCTGGGGTCTTTCGTGTGCGCTCATGGCTTTTATCCAAAACGAGATGCAGTTCTACATACTCCGCTTTTTGATCGGTGCCGCGGAAGCAAGTTTCTATCCCGTTTGCTATGCCGTCGTCATCCCTCGCTGGTTTAACGTAAGGGAACGGCCGACGGCCATTTCCATCATGTTGACTTCGCTGTTGGTATCAAATATTATCGGGTCTCCTTTGGCGGAAATGTTATTGGATTTGTCATGGATGGGGTTAAAAGGATGGCAAATGTTGTTTCTGATAGAGGGAGGAATCGCGTTCCTCTTCGGTTTCATCATCCCGTTCTGGCTGGCCGACTGGCCAAAAGATGTGCGTTGGTTGAGTGAAGATGAAAAGAAGGTCCTGGCTGAACAATATGAACGCGAAGATCAAATCAAAAGCTCCGCAAAAAACTATACGGTTTGGGAAGCCCTGCGGGATAAGGAAGTCCTTAAACTCTGCCTGATATACTTCATGTGGATTACCGGTTTTTGGGGTTTCGGGTTCTGGATGCCAACGATTTTGAAATCCGTTTCCGGCTGGTCCAATGCAAGTATTGGATGGCTCATCGTTATTCCGATGACGCTTGCCTTGATCGGCTTCATCGTGAACGGCATCTCCTCTTCCCGCACAGGGGAAAAGAGATGGCATGTGGCGCTCCCCATGTTTATTGGCGCCATCGGGATGGGATGGGGATCGGTTGTCACCCACCCGATATTGAGTTTCGTGCTGGTCTGCATCACTGCCATCGGTGTGTACGTGGGCATGGGGGTTTGGTGGACATATCCGACATCGTTCCTCTCGGGAGCCGCCGCGGCAGGTGCAGTAAGTCTGATCAACTCGGTGGGCAACTTGGGCGGATGGACCGGCCCTTATTTGGTCGGATTTCTAAAAGATCTAACCGGAACCTTCACTTGGGCCTATCTTTACCTGGCTTTCTCATTGGCGGCAGCAGGGCTTTTGATCCTTACCCTGCGGAAAAAACTGCCCACAGATCATATGGCAGTCCATTCTCCTGATGGTTCAGAGCCCAAGACAGGAACGGATCAACTGTAAGTAAGGCGCGAAGACCGGGCGTTATGCCCGGTCTCCGATCATCGTTTTATGGGACAATGACCACAACAGGCATCCACCGCGCCCGTACCCTTTCCCGCCTTTTGCCTGTGCAACTGCCGAGAGACCCTCGTCGCCAGCCAGAATAGTTCAACTTAAGCCTTTCCCTCTATTTTCATCTGTATTGCAAGCGTATCGTTTCAACGATATTATCATCGCGAAGCCGTGACAGCGAAAACCGCATAATGATCCACGTTACGGCAATTACACCGAGTGTACACTGTACTATCGGCAACCACGGGATCGCAAAATCCAACTCCACGGGGGACGAAAAGGCCCGATATAGCAAATACGACCCGAGCATCCCAAGAGGCACTCCGATGACGAGAGATTTGACCGAACACAGTATGCTTTCAAGGGTCAACATCCGCTTCAGTCCTGCCGGCGTCATGCCGACACTGCGCAAAGCCGCAAATTCCCGGGCGCGGAAGAGTACATTGGTGGATATGGTACTGATTACATTCGTCATCCCAATCAGTGTGAGCATGGTGATGAAACCATATATAAACACCAAGATCAAGCGGGTTATGTCACGCATTGCAAAAGGAACTTCTTCCCCGCTTTTCACATCGATATATTCCGAGCTTCCTTCAAATGCAATCGATTCATGCAATATCTTGGTTGCGTATCCTTTAAACCCCTCCGGATCGGCTGCATTCACAAACCATGTGTAGCGCGTCGCATCAAGCCGGGGAACAATCACCATTATATTGCCTACATAGGTAGCTGCAATCTCATTCGGAACATCACGAAGATCAAGTGCACCCTCTAAGGGCAGTTCGACCACGGAATGGTCCTTTTGATTGGTTAAGAGCAACGTCTTCGGATAGGATACAAAGGGTGTGAATACGGCTTTCCCGTCACCGTTATCGCCCGGTATTCGAACATAATTTACAAGGATGTTTGAGCCGGGCGAAACACCCGCGCGTTCGCACAACTCCGCATAATTCTCAGCGTCTATCGCATATAAGGTGATCGGGAACGAATATCCATCCCCGACAGGGACACCACCATTGGAGTCGAGAAACTCTTTCATTTTAGATGTCAGCATCTCTTTCGGAATCACTGTTTTGTACGAGTGATCTTCATCCCGCAAATTGTCGCCCACGCCGAACACGGTCGTGTTCGGATACTCGCGAAATTTCTGGGTTACTTCGTCCGCAAGAACGCTATTTAACGTATGGTATGTCTGTTCATCGCCATCATGACCAAGCGTTCCTTTCTCCGGTCTCAAAAATTCGCCCACCACATTGGCGTTATCTACGACCGGGTAAAACAAGCGCGTGGTCTCTTTATAGTGTTCGCCGAAATAGCCCGCGACAATAAACA
Source organism: Planifilum fulgidum (assembly GCF_900113175.1). Taxonomy (NCBI): domain Bacteria; kingdom Bacillati; phylum Bacillota; class Bacilli; order Caryophanales; family Thermoactinomycetaceae; genus Planifilum; species Planifilum fulgidum. Next base: position 28,555 of record NZ_FOOK01000001.1, read on the forward strand.
GTATGATGCTCATGGTGAGCGACACAACCGTCGCCCGGAAATTTCTCCGGCTCCGTTTCAGGGACTTATAAGCAAGTGTACCTTCATAACCGAACAGCTTGCCAATGAGCCGTCCGCCACGGACATCCCTCGCCTTAATCTTAACTTCATCCGTTCCCCGTATGGCATCGATTGCGGCCATCTTTGCCGCCTTGCGAGCCGGAAGCCACGCCGACATCCATACGGTCACAAACGATAGCACCGCCGAAACAAGGATCGCCTGCCACGCAACAACAAAATCAAAGTTGACTTGGAACGTGTTTCTCTTATTCGCTGCTGCAAGGAGATGATCCATAATTTGTATGCCGACAAAATTCACGAGAAGTCCCAACGCGATTCCCAGGGGGATGCCGACAGTCGCCAGTATCAAACCTTCATGCGTGATAATCCCGGCAATTTGCTGTTTTGTCGCACCGACGCTTTTCAGTGCGCCGAACTGCTTGATACGCTCTCCGGCACTGACGCGGAAGGCGTTGGAGACAACGATAACGGTGGCGGCAATGATTACAGAACCGACAACAGCGCTTAAACCCAAAAGTAATTCATTATACATGGAGTTGTAATAATCACTCTCGCCCAGCAGTTCCTTAAACATCAAGTCGGCGCTGGACGCAAAACCGAAAACGGCGGTTAACATCGCCGTTGACAGCACGATTCCGGCAAGCGTCCAAAAGGCGCGGTTTCGGTTTGTTTTGATTTGGCTGTACGCCAATTTTGCGGTCAGCTTCATCGGCGCAACACCTCATCCCTGACGATTTGTCCATCGCTGATGGTGATAACCCGGTCGGCTTGGCGCGCGATTTTTTCATCATGAGTGATGACAAGCAAAGTTTGATTGTATTGCTGATTGGATCGCTTCAAAAGGTCGATAACCTCTCTGCTCGATTTGCTGTCAAGATTGCCCGTCGGTTCATCGGCGAGGATGAGCGCGGGATTGTTGATCAGCGCCCTGCCGACGGCTACCCGCTGCTGCTGTCCGCCGGAAAGCTCGTTCGGCAAGTGTTTTGCCCTGTCCGTCAGCCCGATTGTTTCAAGTATGGTCCGCAATTTGTCGGGATCCGGCTTGCGATTGTCCAATAGACACGGCAGCATGATATTTTCTTGCACAGTCAGAGTCGGAATGAGATTGTAGAACTGATAGATAATTCCTATTTTTCGGCGGCGAAAAATCGCCAGTTCGCTTTCATTCAGCTTGAATATTTCCACTCCATCAACTACGACGCTGCCGGACGTGGGACGGTCAACTCCACCGATTAAATGCATAAGGGTTGATTTGCCTGAGCCGGACGCACCCACGACCGCGACAAATTCCCCCTTCTCCACGCTGAAACTCACGCCGTTCAAAGCCATAACGGTTGTGTTGTCTTTGCCATACGTCTTTACCAGGTCTTTGACTTGTAAAATCGTCATTAGTTGACACTCCCCATTTTTTGTTATCAACATACCTTTCCAAGCTCGTTCCCGGTTGGCTCAATGGGTTACTGCCTCCTGGCGTTTATTCTGCTTCTCCGCATCGCCAAAGCAGGGAATATAACGCATGTTTTGGTTTACCGCTGTTGCGATTATGGCAAAGCAATCTGTATTTTTCCTGTAGACAACCTGTAGTTTCTCTGCATGCAAACAAAAAAACCGGCAGGAATCGTCCTGTCGGTCAAATCAATCAATGATGGGCGGTTGCATCCAGATTTACGAATTGTATTCTCTCTTATGCTGCTTAAGCCCGCGGCAAGTCCATCCAAAACAAAACACCGTCTGTGGTGTTTTCCAAAGCAAAAGCAATATCCATCGCTTCCAATGTTTTCTTGACAATGGTCAATCCCAAGCCACTCCGACCGCCTTTTCGGCTTCGCGCTTTATCCACGCGGTAGAACGGATCAAACAGCTTCGGCAAGATCTCATCGTCAATCCTCGCCCCTGTGTTCAAAATGCAAAGGCGATATTGATCAGCCGCAATTTCGCTCCATATCCGAATCTCTCCTCCTTCGGGCGTATTTTGCACCGCGTTCAATATGACGTTGGACAGCGCCTTCCGGAGCATTTTGGGATCGGCAAGACAGATTTGTCCGTCAGGAATGTCCGTCACGATGCGCTGGCCGTTTGCTTCGCACAAGGTCTGAAAGTCGGGCAGCATTTCGGCGACGGCATGCCGGATGTCCAGTTTCTCAGACATAAGCGAAATTTTCCCATCATTCAGACGTACAATCTCCATGATCTCTGAAATCGTTTTGCTCTGTGCATCCATCATCTTCAAGCATTCGCGCAGATATTTGGGGTGGTCTTTGTAATCGCCTATATTTTCAAGCATTCCTTCAAGCAAGACCCTTGTGGCCGAGATAGGCGTTTTTAATTCATGAGAAGCCGCCGAGAAGAAGTAGCGCTGGGTTTCCTCCAGCTCACGCACTTTCAAAATCTCATTCTCTAATTGGGAAATGGTCTCCTTCAGCTTGCTGTACATGGCATAAACGTCACGGGCTAAAGCGCCGAGTTCATCATTGCGCTCCGGCAGGGGCGGTACTTCTTCGAGATTGGTCATCTTATTCGTGGCATCCGCCAGATGTTTGATGGGTTTTGTCATCTGCCGAGCAAAGACCAACGCGCAAATGACGCAGACGACAAACATGGCGGACAACACTACAAGCGCTTCTGCAATCCACTTGTCATAATTCAACTCAAAAATGTCATTTTTCAGCGCATAAAGCAAATAGTCATTGTCCAGACGCAACATGATTGAGCTGCTGTATGGTGGTTCGCCGGTCTCAATGCCGGATGCGTGGGCTTCAGGTGTCGCGTAAACCACGTGTCCGTCTTTATCCTTGATGTAGAATTGCATGGATTGATTCTTTTCGTAGAACTGCCTCGCCACTTCGGTGATGTCATCTTCCCCCCGCGACTGAATGACAATGCCCTGATAGGTGTTGATAATTTCCTGTGAGCGAAGATGTGAGTAGTAGGTCATAATCCGAGCCAAAAACATGGTTACCGTCACACCAACCAACAAGATCGAAAATATGATTGTGTAAATGAATACCTTGACAAAGATTCCGCTTCTCTTCATTCCGTTTCTTCCTCCCACCGGTAACCTACACCGCGAATGGTCTTGATGGGATTGTTGGGCAGTTTCGCTCGCAGGTTTTTGATGTGGGTATGCACAATGCTCACATCACCATCAAAATCATAGCCCCACACTCGGGATAGGATCATTTCATGGGATAGTGTTCTGCCCCTGTTTTGCGCCAAAAGCAAAAGGATTTCATATTCTTTAAGCGTCAAGGGAAGCTCTTTGTCATCATAAACCGCCATGTAGTCTTCCGGAAAAAGCGTTAGCTTACCGCAACGAATCTCCTTTGCCAACGCACCGCTTCGCCGAAGAAGGGCTTCGACGCGTTTCAGCAGAATCTGAATTTTGAACGGCTTCGTCACATAATCATCCGCTTCCGAGTCAAACGCCTTGATTTGATTCTCGTCATCGGAAAGAGCGGTCAACATCAGAATAGGGATATTGCTCAACTTGCGGAACTCCCGCAAAAGCTCATGCCCGTTCATTCCCGGCAGCATGATGTCGAGAATGACCAGCTGATAGGTGTTTTCGTAAAACTTGGTGTACGCTTCGTCGCCGTCCAGGCAGGCATCCACCTTATATCCCGCCTCCGATAAAAAGGCCTTGACGGTGTTGCAGATATGCTCATCGTCCTCGACTAGCAAAATTCGAATCGTCATCCATTTCCCTCCGCCAAAAAGATAACAAAAAGGATAACACAGCAATCTGTATATTCCCTGAAGAGCTTCAGGGTTTTTATGTTCGGATTTCTCCCGCTGGCGAGCGGATTTTTCCGCGATTTTTGGATTCGACCATATACGGCTAAATCGTATCACACCGAGATTTTGCTTTCCTTGGAAAAGAATTGAAACAACTGGCATTGCTCTGCACTGCGTCAAAATGAATAAACCTCCCCAACACAATGGGGAGGTTTATCCGGATAGCCCGAAAGCATAGGTAACCTTTTGTTCCGTTGTGTCTGTTTCAATTCCTGATGACTACAACCAGCTTTATCAGAAACGCTGCACAACTTTCTCAGAGACTTCTGCGAATAAGCGATTTGGTTCACCGCACGAGCACAAACATCAGGCAATGAGGTGCCCCTGATTCAAGGATTTTGTTAACCTCTTTCGCAAGAAAGAGAGAAAGACATATGCGTTGGAAATTGCTTCATGACCCGGGTATGAACCGGCAAACAATCCCGTGTAGGGCTTTTTTATTTCCGCGGTAACCTTTCAGGCATCTGATGTTCCAACCGCCGGACGAACGCTTCCAGTTCCACCACCTGTCCGCCGTTCAGGCGGGATTCCTCCGCGGCAAAGGCCATCATGTGGCTGTGGAGCGACTCCCGGGCGGATGTGAGGCTCTCCGTCTTGTCGTGACGGCGCAAATCCCGTAAAAACTGGCGAATGATCCCTAAATCTCCTCCCCCGTGTTGAGCATTTGCTGCATTCACTCGAACTTCCATCCGGTTCTGTGTTACGAAGTCGTAGACGGTAAAACGCTGTTCAATGAGGTTTCCCCGAATCTCTCCCCGGGTGCCCATGATTTGCACCGTCCGGGTGTTGTCATGGGTGAAACCGCACATGCTGAAAACCGCCGTGGCGCCGCCTTCAAACTCCAGGCTGACCACCTGATGATCGACCACGTCGTTGTCGCTCCGGTAGACACACCGCCCATAGGGACCTCGCCGCAAGGCCTTCAGGATTCCCTCGTTCGTCAAATCCTCGGTGATCTTGGGAGCCCATTCCTCCCTGCCCTCTTCCAAATAAAAACGCGGTGCGCAATAGGGGCATTCGTGCTCCGCGGGACAGCCGTCCAGGCAGTAGTCCGGGGCGCCAGCCGGGGCATGCTCTTCCCTGAAATGCATCAGGGAACCGAAGGAACTGATTCGGAGGCAGGGAGCTCCCACAATCCACGCAAGAAGATCCATATCATGGCAGGATTTGGCCAGAATCATGGGGCTGGAGGTGTCCTTTCTTCTCCAATTGCCCCGAACAAAGCTGTGAGCCATATGATGGTAGTTGACGTTTTCGTTCAACTGGACGGAAACGACTTCCCCGATTTTTCCTTCATCGATCAACTCCTTGATCGCCGACCAAAAGGGAGTGTAACGCAATACGTGACAAATCGTGAGAAAGCGTCCCTTTTCCTTCGCTTTCCGGATCATCGCGATGCATTCCGCGGGATCGGGAGACATCGGCTTTTCCAACAAGACGTGATAGCCTTGTTCCAGCGCCCGAACCGTCGGCTGGTAGTGCATCCGGTCCTGGGTACAGATGATCGCGATATCCGCCATCCGGGGTTGTTTCAGCAGATCTTCCCAACGGGAAAAACATGCTCCATCTTCAAGGCCGTACATCTTCTGAAATTGTTCCCGCCGCTTCGGGTTGATCTCCGCAACGCCCACAATTTTCAGCTCATGAGGAAATTTCAAGGCATAGGGAGCATAGGCCCGCATCCCCCGGTCTCCCGCCCCGATGACCACCGCAGACAACGTTTTCATCGTCCCCATCTCCTTCACTTCCGGCCGCGATTTCAGTTTTTAAACAAAGTACCCATTTTTCTGTCGGCAAAAAATCTTTAGGCGCCTGAATTTCCCCGGAACCCCACCGAAAAATTTAGCATCAAAAACCGGGAAAACCCAGCATGGGCTTCCCGTTCCCCATAGACAGGCTTTCTCGAGGAATGGGCCGCCATCACCGCACAGATGACGCCGCATCAGGTTATGGAACAGATCGACGAACCCATGGAATGCCTCCCGGCGGATTCCCTTGATTTACGCCCCTCCACTTTCCCGTGTCTCCGAACACCTTCCGGGTCTCACCGATGGCGTTCGGAAATCCCACAAACCCGACCGGGGCTTGCGGCTTGGGCGGCTTGCCCCATTCCCGCAAGTGGGCCGAATCAATTGAAGCGGGCCGCCTGCGGCGGCCCGACCAAAACCAAAAAAGGGGAGCAGGTAACATGTTCCTGCATCATTCATCATATTCCACTGATCCCCCGGAATCAAGACTTTTCTGTATGCTTTGCAAACCGCTATCAAACGCGGCGGGAAACGATCCGAGAAAAAGGGTGATCCGCTTGTCCATCTCTTATCCAGGAATCGGTCTGCCAATTCCAAAATCACGTTTCCGCATCCCATCGGTTTCGGCGAAGACGGTCAAAAACGGGAGTGTCGCCAACCTCCGGGATCTTTTTCCCACTTACGTCGACATTTTCAAACGCCATCTATGGACTGACCGCAATCGGCTCCTCATGGAAGCGATTCGCAGGCGATGCCATCCCGGTCCGGATCCAGGCGGTGGGGATCCTTTTCCGGTCCCCCTGCGGCTTCATAAAATGCCTGCGCTTCTTTCTGGGAGTCAAAGTCTGAACAGTCTCGATCCGGGCCTTCGGGATCATAGGGGACATGATAGGTTCTTCCGTTACGCACCACGGTGTGCATCGCCTTCTTCGCGCCTTCATTCCCCTTGCACCACTTTTCCGGTTTGTACCCATCCCGCGCAACATACCCGGCGCATTCCCAAATCCCCAGCCTCCGCTCCCTCGCAAATTTCTCCGCTTCCTTGAAGGCTTCGAGGTGACGGCGGGAGTCGTAGACATACCCCACCCTGGCCAATCCCCTTTTCAGCAGTTCCTCCTGAACGTTCACACCGTCGGCAAAAACATAGGCCAGCACCCGCTGGTACTTGTCCCGCTTCTCCACATCATACTGCAAAGTAATCCGGTCCGCTTCCTCCAACATCTTTTGAGTGAATGCGGCTGCCTGCGCTCCCTTCGGCTGTTCTCCCCACTTCGGATGTTTGGTTTCCGGCGTGTCTACAAGAAGGAAGCGGACGGTTTCCACCTTCCCCTTTATCTTCACCTTGGCGGTGTCCCCGTCCACAGGCGCCACAAACTCCACCTCTTCCGCATCCCCGGGCTCCTTCACCAATTGGGTTTTTTCCGTCGCCGAGTTGCTGAGATCATCATTCGCCCCTCCTGCCTCCGGATTTGTCGCACATCCGGCGGACAACACGACAAAAACCAAAAAGAGAATCCAACACCTTCTCATGGCTCTCCACTCCGCTTTCCATGGATTTCCGGCGGCAAATCCCCGAAAAAAGAGAGCGGCCCTGAAGAAGGAACGCCGCAACTACCTAAAGTCGTGCATTTTCCCCCTCATTTTTTCATCAAGGCAATCTCAACACCAAACGGAACCTGCGATGTTTTCAGCCATTTTCGCAAGATGATCCAATTTGGGAACTACGCTTCGCCTGAAAAGATCAGGTGCAGCTTGCGCGCGAGCAAGGAAAAAAGCCGCAAAAGTAAAGGCAACCGAAAACTTATGTAACCGGCTGTCCTTTTGTGTGCATCCGTTTTCCATGAAGGGCTTTGTCAGGGAAAAGTGCCGTTCCCGTGGATTTCGTCGTTCGGGGATCGTGCGGCGAATCCCGCCTTTTTCTCAACTTATCCGGACGTTTTCCCGGACGATCCGAGCCGAACCGCCGCACTTCGATGGCATGGGCTGTTCCGATGCCGGAACTGGGCGATTCCACCCGTCATCAAAAGCGGGCGGTCAACTTTTGGGCTTATGCATCCTTGACAAGACACGCCCCGCCCAGATTTGATGACCTTTCAGGGTCACGGCTTCTTCATACACGAAGGATTACAGGATCACTTTCATTCTCGAATCTCCAATAGCCTACAAACTCATCTCCGTCGCCTGCCCCCGAAATGTATGGCTTCAGCCAGTCCAAGAAATCATCCACTTTCTCCATCCAGGTGACAGGAAGATTGGTTCGGATGGAAACGCGATATTCATCTCCCGGCCCATATTGATACATATTCGCATGCGGAATGCTCGCAAACATTCCTTGATCCATGTTGCAAAACATCAGCCATTCTTGTTTATAGGGATCTTTTTGGAAAAATGGATGGTCGGGCAGCTTAAAAGGAGGATCAAATTCGTCTTCCGGATTTCGCTTTTCTTTATGAATCATGTATTCAAGAACTTCTACGACCTCGGAGGGTGTATCATCTTTCAGATGAAACGCCAATACTACTTCGATGGCACTCAATTTTTCCACCCCTTTTTTCTCATAATTTTATATAATACTGATCTCTATTTTAAAGTTTTTTCGCATCTTGCCAAGGGGCGTGAAAAGGTCGCCATCGCTTCTTGTCTCCTTAACCCTTTCCATCCCGGGTGGTAGTGAAAGGGACCGGCGGGGATGGGAAAGAAAGGAATCAACGATTCCCGCCTCGGCCTGCGCAACCGGCCACCTCAATATTGACCTATTTTTTGTCCCCCCGGGCTTTGCTCCATAGGTGATTGAAAGCGAGATAATGCCTGCCCTTTTTTCAAACCGGTTTTTCCACCTGCTTGACGAACAGGATCCTCCCTTTGGGCTCACCATGCTGAACCCCGGGATCTGACAAACCTCCACCATCACTGTGAGCGGAAGGATGCGGCCGGGCACGTTCTTGTATCTGCGCCATTTGTATGGGAGCGTTTGACAATCCAGCGCCATTTCATGAAAACAAGGTGCTCCTCCCCCTTTCCGACGGGGCGGACAGGCTGCCTTTTTTCTTCGCTTTTTCCCGCCCCGGGCCAAAGGGACGCTACCCCCGGTGAAGGAGCCAAAACATCGCACCATCTTTGCAAACATTCGGAGGACTTCAGCCATCAACAGCCATCCGTTTTAATTGATTTATCCGGAACAAGTAAACCGAAGATGGTTCTTTGAAGACCTGATTTCCCGAAGGCGGAAACATTTCCGATGAGACAAACTGTCTCTCTGCCACTTCCCGATTTGAGCGGGAATCGGTGAAACATTCCCGTTTCTTCGAAGGAAAAAGGCTCCTCCTTTTTTCACAAAAATTGCTGGATCTTTTCAGGGTACAGGCACGCGCCGGAATCCCTCCTCATATAGGTGATAATACCTGTTTTATTGGAGACGGACCAAGGAGGGATTCTCTTGTTCGGAATGTTTTCCGCTTTGGCCATGCTGATCCGGGAAATCATCGTGTTCGTCTCCTATATCAAAAACAACGCGTTCCCACAACCCCTCTCCGAGGAAGAAGAGGAAGAGCATCTGAAGCGGATGGCCCAGGGAGACAGAGAAGCCCGCAATGCCCTCATCGAACACAACCTGCGGCTGGTCGCCCATATTGTCAAAAAGTTTGAGAACACCGGAGAATCCACCGAAGACCTCATTTCCATCGGAACCATCGGCCTGATCAAGGCGATCGAGTCCTTCCAACCCGACAAGGGAACCAAACTGGCCACCTATGCAGCACGGTGCATTGAAAATGAAATTCTCATGCACCTGCGTTCCCTGAAGAAGGCCCGGAAAGACGTGTCCCTGCACGACCCCATCGGCACCGACAAAGAGGGCAATGAAATCACGCTGATCGATATCCTCGGCACGGACCGGGACGAGGTGGTTGAAACGGTCCAAACCAAGATCGAAAAGAATCGAATATACAACCACCTACACATCCTCGATCCACGGGAACAGGAAGTGATCCGCAACCGTTTCGGATTGGACGGCGGCAAGGAAAAAACCCAGCGGGAAATCGCCCGGGAACTGGGCATCTCCCGCTCCTATGTGTCCCGAATCGAAAAACGGGCGTTGATCAAACTCTTCCACGAATTTTACCGGGTGGGACGGAAAAGTAATTAGATGCGATGAACTGACAAACCGGGTAAATACCCGGTTTTTTCGTCAATGATATGTCGTGTTCTTTTTCCTAAGAGACTGTCCAGCCATTATTCTCCATAACTGTGATCCCAAATCCTTATCGTTCACCCGACTGCAGCAAATAATTCTTATAAGGATTGCAAATGCTAAATTCTTTATCGTTCTGTACAATAACCTCTAAACTTGCTTCACTTCTTGGCGCAGCTGACGAATATAATTAACAATAATTAGATAATTTTCCTTTAATCCTTTCAAAAATATGCCAGCTTCTTTGCTATTCTCCCTCCATCCAGCATGGTTGATGTCGTGTCGTAGGTCGGCTATCCGTTGATAAGCAATTAATAACTCTGAATGCTTCAACATTCGCCGAATTACATCCTGCTGTTTCGGTGTAAAACAGTCAAAGGATTTTTGTCCTTTTAATACTTCAATCGCCTTATTAATGTGCCATGTTATTTCACCTCTTTTTTTCTTTTTTATGGGATTCCGCCCCTCCGCCCAACAAAATGCTGTAATCACGACTTCCGTTAAAAGGGTGTAAGCCTGTTGGATCAATCCATGATCAATACACCACTGAACTGTTTCCAAGTTTGCTTCGATATCGTCTCCGATAGCCATTTTTTCGAGTTGGTTTTCCAAATCATCAAACAAAGCGTACAAGGGAACAAAAGTCGGATAAGGCTCTTCCTTTCGAACCTGCTGCAAAGCGATTTGCGCTTCCTTAGCAGAACGAGATATTTTAGGACCACGACAGGTTTGTAAATTTTCAGCTAGTTGATTCCACTTTTTCACTAACTCTTCCGCTGCCTCTACTCGTGGAGACAAAGACGATTGACTCATCAAACCTTTCTTTTCTTCCACCCATTTACTTAGCGATTCCGCCCGACCACTTTCTACAAACGCATATACATTAGTGATCCACTCCTGCATATCAACAAAATTTCTCAGATTGAGCACCGGGGCCTCATCGCCCACTTTCTCCTCGAAATTACCGTAATAAATGCCTCGAATCTGTACATCTTTGACCACACTTGCAAAATGGATGACAAGCATCGCCATGATCGGCTGATATCGGAAAGAATAGGTAATATCAAAGTCGATTTCGTCCCCATTGTCCAAGCATTCTAATATTCTTCCAAAATCCTTCCATAGTTCTTCTTCCCGTCCAATACCGGAAATCTGAACTCCCTTCGATTTCACCCCTAGTTCTTCCAATTCCTCCTTGAGTTTTTTCCAATTCTGTTTACGTGCTTGGTCTGTAAGAAAAATTATTACCTCGTCCGGAGAATCATCCCGCATAAACTCCAATAGTGCCCGTTGAAAAAACGAAGTCTTAGATGACCTCTTCCCATTTAGTGTATAATACACCGGTGTATAATCGCGTGTACCTAAAAAAGAAAGTAACTTATGCATGAAAAGCCCCCTTTAAGTTATTTCGGATTCCTCCCATGTCGTGGGAGAAGCGGCCTTCGAAATCGCCAACCTCTTCAACTTTAAGAGAGCTCTAGTTTCCATCCTCCCACCGATGTTTCCTTCATACCCCCCCATCGACGACAAATCGCCCGTATCCTACCGATGTCTTAGCACCGGCGCCGATCCATTCCAGTGCCTCCTTCAACCAGTTCATTACCTTATCTACATCGCATTGATCCTCTTTTTTCCTCGGAGCGACGGCAAACACAAACGACTGCCCCTCCGACACCGTCAAAAAAGGAATCGGAATAGGCGCATACCGTTCAACCGGCGGATGCTTTTTCGGATCCCGATAATAGGGAGCAAAGTGAGGTGTCATCACGTCAATTTCCAATTTCACAGCAGCCCGGGGAAGAGCGTCAAAAAAGACAACACTACCAATGTGTTTCGAAGAATCAGTGTGCTTGGATCCAAAAATGCGATCAATCTCTGAACCGCCCGTCCATTTCTCCGCCCAATCCCGAACCATTCCCTTTACCGAACTTCCGGGTAAATAAGGGGTTCCCAATACCGGGTGCCAAACCAATCCATTCTCTACCGGGTGCGAACGTCCCAAACCAGTAACAAAACGTCCCTCCGTCCGAGCATACATCAGGCGACCAGAGCGGGCCCTCACCAACGCTTCCATTCGTTCGACGGCCTCTTGGATCAAATGCTTGTCTCCACATCGTTTTTTCGTCACCGTTTGAATCCAATCGGCTTTCCTGTTTCCCAGTTCCCAAAAATTCTTTTCAGAATTCTTATCTACATATACTTTCCATCGGTTGCAAAACTTGTCATACCAAAGTCCCGTATGAGCGGTATCAGGCATTTTATGCGGAAAACTCCTTCCGTCATTATACAGCGGTGTCCGGCCTTCCATTTTCATCCCCTGCCTTCTTCAAATAAGCCACTGCCAACTTTTTATGCCACTCCAGCCAAGCCATTGCTTCAGCCTGAGCTTGGAGGTACTTGTCCCGGCCGTTTTGGGTGATCGCTTCCAATACATCGGACGCATTTCGGTAGGGCGCCCGGTAATCATCCCGGCATAACCAACCTTGTACATCACGGTACAAAAGATAATGGGGATCCCGCTCGTTCTTTTTCGCCGCCGCCAAGAGTTGGGCTAAAGCTTGTCCCAGGCCGTTGATCAAGATGGTGGCGGGAAGACGTTCCACATAGTCAGCATAAGAATCTTGCTCCTCTTCAGAGCAGTTTTTTTGGATCCATCTCACTTTTTTCAACGAATCCGCCGCCCGCTCCTGATCCAATGTCTTCGCATCCGACATATTCGTTCCCTCCTCATTCCTCAATGGACGTAATACACCATCCTTGGCCAATCGTTTCATTGCCCCCCACCTGCAGATAAGGGTGTTTCACCAAAAGATCCTTCAACGCTTGCAGTACATTTGCGTCGTTCGTTCGGGAAATCAGAAGACCATAGAGAACCGTGTCCGGCGGCAGAGTTTCCTCATACCACAGATTTTTGCTCTCCTTTGTATCGTTGTCCAGTTGATTGCGTGCTTGAACCGCCAGACCAAACTTGGCAAAGTGGGAAAAATCATCGTCATTGATGATCACCAACTGACGCTCAAGCCTCCGGCGGGTCCGTTCGTGGCGAATGAGGGGAGCGACAGCATCCACAATTCGATCCCAAATGCTTTGATCAATCTGCTTTACCTTGAAAGAAATCTCTTCCAAAAAGAGTTCCGATCCATTCATTTGCGCCAAGGCTGCCTCTCCCTTTCCCACCTCGATAGAACCAAAATCGTAGGGTCGTCCAATCAGAGCCAAATCCCGTTCCAGCCTCTCCAGGATATAAGGGCAGGTCACCCAGCGAAAATGACCGCTCAAGGAACGGATTGGCAACAACAATAAGCGAGCGTCGGTCACCAACACCATTCCGGCATTGGATTGTTTTCCAAAAGCTTTATCCACCAAAGGATCCTGTCTCCCTCGCTCCTGCTCCACTTTCTCTCTGAGTGCCCCCTTCAAGCTGGAACCAATCACCACAGGATAACCAGTGGCTGCCTCCCGGGATACCGGCAAATCAATTGCGCCGGTCGACTGTCCGCTACCCGGGTGAAGAGACGTTTCCGCCAACAATCCCATAATTAACGCTTTCATCCTTCACTTGCCTCCTTTTCACTCCAAGTACCAATGAGCAATTGTCCCATGCCGTAACGGGAGCGTGGACCGGTAACTTTTCCGTGCAATTTTTCGATTCTGTGACGTTCAGAAGCCGGAGCCTCGTAGAACCAAGTACTCCCCGGGGGAAAAACCGGCCAAAGAGGGCGCGGGCATCCATTTCTCATGTCCCAACCACCAATTTGCATCATTTTGCCAAGACAAGCCGACACACAACGCCCGGGCACCTCAGGCGGACCAGAGCGGATGACAGCCTCAGGATCCTCGTACCACCCCGGGGTCAACAGCGTCACGGTAAACCGAATCAGACCGTCTTCATCTTGCATCATCTCTGGTCGCTTTGGCCATCCATTGATACTTTGACCCTTCGTAATAGTCGCTTCCACTGCCCGACCTTCTCCACCCAGGGGAAGAATGGCTCGTTCCGGCAGATCCCAGTCATCAGGAATTCCGTCAACGCAGACAACAAGACGCACATTTTGCATTGGGCGGATCATCGTAATGCCGTACAAGTGATGATCCTTTGCCGTCCGCTTGTCCCTCTCCCTCTCCAACCCTACACGCCGTTCTTCTTTCCATAACTCATCATGAGAATAAATTTGATAATTCTTCGGAATTCCATTTGATAGCACTTCTTCCAATCCTTCGCAGGTCAACCAAGCATCAAGGGGATCACCGCCCTCCACCGGAAAAACCAGACGGGGAAGACAGATCTCTCTCCCCAGATCGCAACAAACCGGACTCCCGGGGACAAGGCGGGTTATTTCCCACGTCTGTTCCTTCTTCTTACCGAAGAGGAGGAGAGGAGCATGATATAACACTCTTTCCCCGAGCTGCAGATAGGGACCGTACAACTGCAAATCCCCCAGATCCTCCGGTCCGCCAAGTTCAGCAGGCCAATCCGTTTCCCGTCCCGGTTCCCAACCACGCCAACGGGCCAGGGCCGTACGAATGGCCCCCTGCAGGGGCATTATCGTTGGGGGGAAGGTCCCTTTGGGCTGAACGAATCCCCCTTCCCCTTGGTGAAAAGGGGTACCATCCCGAAAAAATAAAGCATCCAATGCTCGAAAAGTCCAGACCGTTTTCACGCCTCCTCTCCTCCCCTCTGCCCGAGAAAACGTATCAACAATGCTGCATCCGCCCGGAACGGTAATTCCAGCTCAATGCCTCCATGCTCATCCCTTCGATTGCACAGACAAAACTCCACCAATCGACGGATGCGCATCTCGGCTGTCCCAACATTGAGGGTTTGTCGATCCTCCAAAATACGGAGGTAATCGGCGGTAATCAGCTTAGTCAGAAATTCAACCAAATCCTCCTCTGCATGGTTTGAACCGATCACCTCAAACTGTTCTTTTAACTTGTAGAAGAAACTTCCGGAATAAGCCATGCTTCGAAATTCCTCAACAAGCCTTTGCAAATCGGTGGGGTCTCCAGTCATTCGCCAGCTTTCCCCGCATACCACCTTCCATGGAGCCGACCAGGTAATCGTGGGACCTCCCCCTTTCCAAACACAGACCGCTAGGCTGTCCCGACCGGTTTGGTCCTTCGCCACCTTGTCCAACAAAAAATGAGCGTGTTCCAACACTCCTTTGAGAGGCGCCTTGGTATGGGCATAGATGATAGCGGCGGAAATGGTGGCAGAATCGCAATTCCGACCTTCCTTTGCAAAGGATTCCAAATAGGCGCTGCGCACCTCCACCACCGCATCCAGCGCATGATCCAAGGGAAGGAGGGCCAGAACATCATCTCCACCGACATAAATTGGCGCGCCGTTGTGATCAGTAATGATCCGGTCAACTTTTTTAGTAAACTGAGCCAGCGCTTGACTTACCCTCTCTCCGCCGATTTCCCGCAGCAACTTCCCCAGCCGATCCCCGTCCATGAGGAGAAGAGCGTAATAGGGGCGGGGACTCTCCTTTAAAGCTTCGGTTAGTTCGAACAAAGCTTTTTTTACGGCCTCTCTTTTCTCCTGGTCATCCGCTTCATTCCAGAAATTTTCATTTTCTAAATTGGACCGGAAAAAACAAGAGGCATCCAAGCAAGCAAAATCCTTTAACGAATCTTGTCCTGATACCGCTTCTTTCAACAGTGGAAAGCGCTCTCCATTTCCCACTTTTTTAATTGTCCGCGTAGACTGAGCCGCCTCAACCAATGCCAACGCTTTCTTCGGTTCCTCCCGAATCGCCCTGTTTATCCACGGCAAAGCGGACATATAGGATGTCGAGGGGAAATGGATAGCTGTTTCAGGAAATTTCCACCCAATCGACTCCTCGGCAAATCGGGGAAACAAGCGCTTAATCAGCCCAACGGCACTGAGCCGTTCGTTTTCTTGGAGATCCAGTCCCCCCGCCGCCTCGCGCACCACGGACCAGAACTTTTCCTGCTTCGTTCGCTCCCGTATCCGAAGCCATCCTGAAAGCTCCTGCAAATGACCGATCAGTGTACATTTATCGCCGGGCTCGACCGTTGGTACATAACTCCGCCAATTTTTCCGGCGATCAAGCAGGTCGCCGTTATCTAAATCCCCTTGATCCAACACCCAGGCGATATCCCAGAATTTTCCCACCTGCCGGTTCCATATCTCTCGAGTTTTACATCCGTAAAGTTCCGCCTTCTCCACCACATGTCTCCAAACCGCATCGGCTACCTTGCCCCAAGCTTTATGGACAGCTTCGACACACGCATTGGGATCAAAGTTTTCCGGTACCTTCGCCTGAAAGCGGTTGGGTAACGATCCTTTCCATGGGCCCTTTGTCGGCAGGCCTTTCAAGCTTTCAAGAATAGCTTGGAGCAATTCATCCTTCACCTGCTCCGCTCCCTCACCATGCACTTGGGGGAACTGAATGCGCCCGCCTCCCTGGATCACTGCTACCATAGCGTGCCCCGCAAGATATGAAAGAAGAAAAGAGCCGGCCAAAAGATCGCGGGTCCGCCGGGATTGAGCGACAAAGCTCTGCACCGGTCCGAGGGTGAAATGAAGTTTTCTCATACGTGCACCTCCAACGTAAACCCGTTCCGTCGCAAATGGTTCTGAAACTCGACCAGGACCTCTTTAAAAGGTACGAGGAAGGACCGTCCATTAAGCGATTGATTCCCCTTGTGTTTGCCTATGGGCTTTTCCACGGCTTTCAAGGGAGGTGTACGGTAAATGCAAAACATCGGAAAATAACATCCTCCAGCCTCCACCACTCGAATCCAGACAGGGGAAGCCATCCGCTCAACCTCTTCCGGCGTATACTGGATTTTCCGCTGTGGAACCAACATGGGCATGCCAAAGACCGTTCGCTTACGAATGTCAATCTCTTTTCGGTAGCCTTTCAGTTGCGATCCCGCAAAGGCAAGGGCCTCCTCCCACTTCGAAAAGCCCTTATTGTGAAATAGAAAAACAGATTCATCGAGCACCGTGTGAGTTACTGCGGAAAAACGAGGAAACCATCCCTTTTCACCCTTCAAAGTCCGAAGTCCTCGCTCAAACCTGTCCATCCACTCGTGTACACTACCGGATCCGTGTGCAATGGGCAATTGACTGGTCACTTGCTGGATCACTTCTGTGGTAATCTCTTTTTGTAAGGAATTGTCAACTTGCCAAGCCTTCAAAGCCACCGAACCAAATCCTCGACGGGAACGATACCCCAACCCGCCCACATGCCCCAGAAGCCATATCGCCGCAACCAGTCGTCGCCAATACTGATCTACTTCTTCTTTTGAGGGACGCATATAGAAATAAATAGAAAAAACGTTATTCGGTTCCAGGTAGCCCCGAGGCTCCTGGACAATTCGATTCTTTCTGGTTTTTCCTTCTAAGGAAAAAGCCAAATAGCTAAGATCTATCCTTTTTTTCCAACTCCGGACGGACGGCTTTTCGGAGTAAAGCCGCATCAGAAAGCTGGATTGCCCCTCACCGGTACCCGTTCCTCCAAACAAACTGCTCTCCCAAGTTGGACCATCCGCTTTTTTGGCATCTCCAATCTTACTTTGGTTGTACCCAGGATCCACTGCACGATACCAATAACGCAGCATTCCCTTTACGGAAGGCAAGCGAAGTTCCGCTCTTCTTTGATCTGCACCAGACAACACGAGCGGCGTCACGATTTGAAAATCAACACGTAACATTTTCCCCATTCCCACCCCTTTATCCTACAAAGGCAGTATTCGATATAAAAATAATGATCTCCTTCTGTTAGATAATTAAATGTTGAAATTGTATTGAACCATTTCAGTCCTCAATTTGATTACAAATACTAACTCTATCACTGCATTAGTCCAAAACGAAAAAAAAATGTATACACGGAAAACCTTTCTCTATTAGTTAAAACACGATAACGACCTTAAAGAATAAGAAGGTAAGAAGAATCATTCTTTTATGGCAATAGTGGATGGGCCTACTTCTTTTTTCATACTTTCACCTATTCTTGCAGCCATAATCTTTATTATTCAATGTTCCTTTTTCGACCCTAAACCTTCTTCGACGTTGGAGAAACTCAAACTTTCCTGATCCCATAAACCATTCACGAATTTTACCGGGTGGGACGGAAAAACCATTAGTTGTTGAAACGGGGAATGATTCGCGGTTAAGAGAGTGCGCCCACATAACGCTCCTTTTCATCCGATTTGCGATCAGAAACCGTCACCTGCGGTTTGGCCCCATAAAATTTCCACTTCCCCTTTACATCCCCATCGCTCTATCTTCACCGCTTGCCTCCAGATCATCCGTGTCCTTCCGGACCCTGCCGGCGCGCCCTCCAGGACCTGCAGCTGGACCGGCTTTTTCCTTATCGGTAGACGGACAGCTCTTTTACCCACTCTTTGATAAAACGCCGGCATCCGGAATGCCGCACTCCTCTTCCTTTAATTTTTGGACAATCCTCCCCGTTGGATGGGAGCGCAAGCCTGCCTCATCCATACGACGACCGCAGAATCCTTTAGTCGTTCGTTTCATCCGCTGCTGCAAAATCAATCGGACAAGCGTTATGGGAGATCCCGGCGCGGGAAGGGGCAGCGTGCACATATTGTTGAATCAAGGCAGGGAGACCTTTGAACCTTTGAAGGAATATTTGCGATTCTGCAAAACATTGTCGGAAAAAACCCTCCCGATCAAACGGGAAATCTCTGCACGACAAACCTTCAATGCGTTTAATCACTGAAAATGGCGTCAAAATATCCGGGTATGAACATTGCGTGGATTTATTAATGTCCGGGTTGCAGTTTTCAATATAAAAAATCTATGATGAAAATGAAAGCACTTACTTGGAAATGGGAGGGGATATATGAAGGACCATCCATCCCTCGAGCGTTTCATTTCCGCCGGATGTATGTCCCTGCACACTCCTTTTTCCGGAAGTTTTTGAGAAGTCGGCAGTTGGGGTGGAATCGGACGGAGAGGACGAAAAAATGAACAAATGAAAATGGGGGAAAACCGATGCCTGGCAAAAGCAAATGCGCATTATCCCTGATGACAGCGGTTATGCTTGTCATGGTGTTCGCCGTCGGGCCTTACGCATTTGCAAACGAGAAAAATGTCCGCCTGGAAGACGAATCTTCCATCCCCGAACTGCTCAAAGTCATGACGCTGGAGGAGAAAGCGCTTCTTCTCGCGGGGGACTGGGATTCGCAAAAATTAAAGGGTGCGGCCGGCAGCACAACGGGCGATTTGTATGAGAAGTACGGCATACCGGCAACCTCTCTCCCCGATGGGCCTGCCGGCGTCCGGATCGATCCCCTTCCGGGAGGAACTGCTCCGGATGGGACTCCCCTTACCCGCTACGCCACCCAATTCCCCAACGCCTCCGCAAGAGCATCGACATGGAACCTGGATTTGTTGAACAAAGTCGGCCGGTCGATCGGCAAAGAGCTGCGCTACTTCGGGGGCGACCTGTGGTTGGCCCCGGCCATGAATATTCACAGGCACCCGCTGAACGGCCGGAACTTTGAATACTATTCAGAGGATCCCCTGTTGTCCGGAAAAGCCTCGGCGGCGGAAGTGAAAGGACTGCAATCCCAGCGCGTGGGCGCGACGATTAAGCACTTTGCAGCAAACAACCAGGAAAACTCCCGCCGCAATCTGCCGACCAACGTGAGCCAAAGGGCGCTTCGCGAAATCTACCTGCGCGGCTTTGAAATCGCAGTAAAAGAAGCGAAACCCTGGGCGATCATGACCGCATACAATCAGATCAACGGTGTAAGCCCCCCGCAAAACCCCGAGCTGATCACAACGATCGCGCGGAAAGAATGGGGTTTTGACGGAATTGTGATGACGGACTGGGGCGGTCAAGGAAATGCCTCCTACTGGGAGCCGCAGCCCGGAAACAACGCATATTCCTCTATGGTCAAGGCGGGGACAGATCTCAGCATGCCCTCCGGCAGCCCTGAAGCTATCATCGAGGGATATCAAAAGGGCTTCCTGACGATGGAGGAAATCGACGCGGCGGTTGCCAGGATTTTGAAATATGTGTTGAAAACCCCGGCATTTGAGGGTGTCCAGCCCAGCACGGATCATAACAAATACGCCGAAGAGAACGAGCAAGTGGCCTATGACACCGCCGTTGAAGGCATGGTGATTCTGAAAAACGAAAAAGTGAAGGGCAAAAAGGCTCTTCCGATTACAGGCGGAACCATCGGTACCATCGGCAATGCGACCAACAATTTGGTCCGCGGCGGCGCGGGAAGCGGCAATGTGAACGTGGATCCTTCAAAACTGGTGCATCTGGCACAGGCCCTGAAAGAGGAAGGGGCTAAGGTGATCGATGCAACCGAATTTGATTATCCACAGGTGGACAGCATCCTTCCGGTGGGCGGTCTTGGCGGCGATCCCGCATTCAAAGAGATGAAACCCTCCAAAGAACAGTTGGCCAAGGATATCGTCGACAAGTCCGACAGCGTCATTATGACCATTCGCAGGGGCTCGGCGGAAGGCGTAGATGTTCAGGCCGAAAAAGGTGCCTATTATCTCAGCGACGCCGAACAATACTTGATCGACACAGCCTCCGAACTGTGCCGCAAAGCCAAAAAACCCTTCATTGTCGTGCTCAGCACCGGGGCCCCCATAGAGATGGAAAGCTGGAAGGATAAGGCCGATGCCATTTTGCTCGCCTGGGAAACCGGAACGGTACTCGGAAAACCGATCGCGGCCGTACTAACCGGAAAAGAAAATCCGTCGGGCAAACTGTCCACCACCTTCCCGATCGACATAAAGGGAAAAGCTCCCAATGGCCGGCCGTATGTGCCGTCCACCACTTTCGGTGAAAATCCCGTCACGTACCATGAAGGCATCTACGTGGGGTATCGCTACTATGACACCTTCAACGTGCCGGTGTCCTATGAGTTTGGCTACGGCAAAAACTACTCTGATTTCAGCTACAGCAAGCCAAAACTGAGCTCCAAGAAATTCAATCAGTCCATCAAGGTAAGCGTCGATGTCAAAAATACCAGCAATGTGCCGGGAAAAGAAGTGGTCCAGGTTTACGTCGGCGCTCCGGGCAAAGCATTGCACAAGCCCGTCAAAGAATTGAAGGCCTTCGGCAAGACAAGGGAGCTTGGAAAGAACGAACGCCAAACTTTGACCTTCACACTGGATGCAAGATCGCTGGCGTCTTTTGACGAAAAACGCTCGGCCTGGGTCGTGGAGCCCGGAAAATACACGGTTTACATCGGAGCTTCCTCCAAGGATATCAAACACACTTTGCATTTTACGGTAGATAAGGAAATCCTCGTCGAAAAAGTGAATGACGTCCTGAAACCGGTGACGGATATAGGGGAAATCGTTCCCCCGAAAAAGAACAAGTAATTGGGTCCCTATCGCTGTGCCGTGAAAAGGCACAGCCTCTTTTTTTTGGACGCAAAAGACCGTCCCCATCAGGTGGAGACGGGAGAGGCCCAAAAAGGGATGACCTAAGATCCGCAACGTTTCTACAAATACAGGAAAATCATGCGGAATGAAGTGATTAATTTATAAATTGACCAAATTTAATATCGTGTGCTATATTGAAATCATTCTAAAGTAGATTCAGCAGATTTCTATGCCATTTCACGCGAAAGGAGGAACCAACAATGGGTTTGTTTAGCGGGATGTCGGAGAAGATGAAGGCCAAGGCGGAAGAAACCAAAGCAAAGGAAATTCAAAGGCGGAAAGAGTATTTTCAACAGTTCCTCCTCGAAGGAGAAGTTATTGAATCGCTGTATCCGGTTGGAGCCGATTCTTTGGCAATGACTGAATGGAGACTTCTTTTTGTGGAAGAGTTTAACACAGACAAATCAAGGGTTCTGATAACTTTACCCTATTCTCAAATCGTTGAAGTCAAGATGGTTCTTGGAGAGATGTACAGTTTTTCCAACAAAGTCTATGTTGCAACAAGATCTGAAACCCATGAGTTTGCTTTTCCAAAGTTCATCAAAGAGGAAGAGGTCAAGGAGTTTTACCTCAAATTGATGCAGAAAATCCGGCAAATGGGAAATACGAATTAACAGATTATAGAAAGAGACTTATAGAAAGAGACCGGTGTGTACCGGCCTTTTTTTATGTGCGGAAGTTCTTTTACTCGTATGATCCTGCCGTGGGATGACTTTTGCCAGGACCTGGGTTTCATCCAAGTCCTTAACAATACAAACACGGGATTTTTTGCGGCCCAAACCATTTGTCACAACGTGTAAACTGTTATTGAAGTACCGGTTCAAGGAGAGATTTTTATGCGCAACTTCCAGGACGTATGTGAATGGGTCAAGCGGGAAACCGGTCAGGCAGTCCGCCCCTATTCCACATATGATTTCGGCCGCTCAAAGGATTGCAGCCATCGTTCCGTCATTCTGTCTCAGACAAATGCCGCCCAGTTGATTCAGAAAGCAATGCCGTCCCTGCCCGAAGGCGTGCTGATGTTCACCGGAACCTCCGGCACACGGTTGGGGGATGGGCGCCGCGAAGAGGACGTGGAAGTGGTGATCGGGTGCGGAAAGGATCAGTGGGACAAGCTGCGCATCGCCAGAACGATTGATTGCAACCGCGACTGGACTACTGAGGAGATCATCACAAGGCTGAAACGGTTTGACGAGAAATACGGGATATCCATTTTTCACGCCGAAACGGATGATGTGGGGATCGAATTCCTGTGTTGGCCTCAATTTGATGACTTGGACCAGCTTTGCCAAGAGATCTATGAATTTTGTCCGGATATCGTCCATCAAGGCTGGGGTTCGGTCAAAGACCTGAAAGAAGTGATAGAAGCAACGGGATTGATTCACTTATGGTGGGATTGATTTTTGGGCTCACCGGCGGGTGGATCCAATCAGGCGCAGGGGGAAAAAAGCGCATTTACTTGCGGAAGATCTCCTCTGTGATGCGGAATGGGTTGCGGAAATATGGTAGTTTCAATGTGATCGATCCCCTGCATCCTCGCCTTGGGAGTGCCGGCTGTTTTCGCTTTCCGGCGGACGGCTCCATCACATACGGCATCCGCGAAACCCGCCTCAGAGATGTCGCGGGTCTGCGGCCTTCCCGCCAAGGCTTTCCGTTGGACGATAAACCGCCCGGAACTGCCACCGGTCGCCGGACAGTCCACGATCCGCTTGATGAAACAGCATTTCTCCTTCCCCCATGAAACGGAATCAGCCATCCTCCCCCCTGTAAGGAAAAAGGCTGGGTCATATCATCCGGCCTTTCACGTCACATTTTTTCGTTGAAATTGGGGAATGCCCCTTCCCGGCATCCGCATAATAGTTGGTATGCTCGATGGTGAAACTTCATCCACTTCTCAACAAATCCGATTCCTGATATACCAATCGATGCCGGCCGGATCACCTGTCGCCGCTTTTGGTTTTTCGGCGCCAGCTGCCCGGTTTTTTCGTGGTGTCTACGCGAATTGGGGCCGGGATCCCCCGGCCCACCTCAAAGAGCAAAACGGTATGTGAGCTGGTGTGCATCGGCCCTTAAAGTCATCAGGCAACATTCGACTAAATAACTGGAAGTATCAAACGTTCGCCGAGTAATCTGGATCACCGGAATGCCTTCGGAAATTTCCAAAAGAGATGTTTCATCGGAGGATGGCATTTCAGCAGTCAAATGTTCTTCACAGGTTGCAGGTTTTTTTCCTAAGGATTCCAGCGTTTTGTACAGGCTGAGAGTCGGGTCTTTCTTCACTCCCCCAAGGATTTTTTCAAGATCGTCCAGCGGCAGGGAGCTCGGAAGGTAGGAACGAGATATGGCCAAAGGTTTGTTGTCCAACAATTGGATGACGCTGTAGAGCAACACGGGCGGTTGCAATTCATGGCGAATCGTTTTCGGCAGATCATCCGGTGTTTTGATTGTCCGAAGTTCTATCAACTTTTTTGTGGCCTTTTTCCCGTAATGCCTGCCGAAACCTGAAAATCCGCCTCTCCGATCTGAAAGGTAAAATGACCTGCCGAGCAAAAAGTCAGTGGTGACTCCGAGGGCATCGGCCAACTTAGATAACACTTCGGCTGACGGGTTCGATTTTTCCCCTCTTTCCAGCCTGGAAAGATACCCCTGATCTATGCCTGTCAATTTCGATAACTCAGATAAAGAAATTTTCCGCTCTGCCCTCAACTCCTTAAGAATAGCTGGGAATTTACTCATGTCCCCTCGCCTCTTTTCCCCCATCATTTGGGTTTGACAATATTATAACCCAAGGGGTTGTCTATAAACAAACGGTTATTCCACTGATGCCTGTACACTTGTTATGCAGGATGGTTGCATATAGACATAATCCGGCGATATAATGTCTATAGACAACGAAAGAATATTTTGAATTAAGCGCTGTAGGTATATGCATTCTCTTATTTTAATACATCGCGAAGAGATTTGTGCTGGCCGTTGGGGTAATGTGGACTTCAAATCCTGTTCTCTCCATTATGACTGGACGGATGGAAACCGACGGCGATCCATGGCTGTTTGCTCAGCAGCTTGAAAACCGCTTTGGCAGCGGAATGTCGGGCATAACTCGTTTTTGCAGCCCGGCTGGCACATCGATGATCGCTTTTCCCGGGAGCATGGTCAATTAATTAGAAACGGTTTGTGCCCGTCCGTTCCCATGCCTTCGCCACCCACGCCACATTATCTTCAGCAAAGATAGTATGAACCCTTTGGCCACTCATCCATTACCAATTCCGATGGATTTCCTCTCATGATGAGATACCAAGTGACTTGAGGTTTGCGATTCATTTGCAATTGGTCATTTCCCGGCCCTCGGTCTCGTCATCTGAATGCGGAAAAACCTGGACATGACGAAGCGGTAAAACCACGGAAAAGGACGGTTTTCGTGTTTTTTTATCGGCTACATTTTTGCCAAACCTTGCTTTTCCGAAACGCAAAGGGCGCTTCCGATAAACGCCTTCCCATCCCTCCCTCTTCCCCTTGTCGTTTGTGTAATTTTTGCTCATAAAAGCGGATTATCTTTATGCAAATCGTATTATGCGATCCATTCGTCGTCATTTCTATTAAAAATCAACCTATTGAATAACCGGTTTTTAGGATATATACTCAAATAAAAACATGCAATATCGCCACTGGAAACACGGATCCCGCCTATAAACTCTATCGGCTAAAAGCCCCTTCCCGAATCCGCCGTGAGCAGATCCAGCCGGTTTTAAAAAAACCGGACCCGCCGACGACCAGGCGGGCGAAGCAGATGGAAAACGATGACAAACTCCCGTCGGAAAAGGCGTTGGCAAACCCGGGAGCGTAGCAAATGACGATACAAGGCCCCCCATCCAAGCCTGCTCCTTCCTCCACTTCGCCGCCGTTTGTCCTGTCGCCCGGTTCCTATCTCCTCCCGGAAAGAACCACAACAACTCCGTTTGTGCAACAGGCTTTTTCCTCCGGAATCCGCCGCAGCCGCGGATACGGCAGGAGCCAGCCAATTGGGTTTCGGTGCGTCGGCCGATAAAAGCCATGGTTATCCGCATCTGTCCCATTTTTAGATGAAACCTGGGAGCGGACAACGGAAGATCATGAGGAAAACCCTGGTGAGGAATATGAAAGACCTTCGCAATGGACAAGACCCCTTGTTGGAAGCATGGGAGGGCGCAAGCCCTATCGGCCTTCCCGATCTTCCCGAGGTCTTTTTCGAGGAGATGCGCAGGCACTTCCGCCTCGACGGAAGCGGGCGGCTGCTGGTGCTGTGGTGCGGTGCAGGGGTTTTTCTTCCCCTCGCAGAATCCTTCGAATCGATCCTGATTGCCGACCCGGAACCGGATCGGTTGGCAGAAGCAAGGCGGGACGCAACGCGGATGGGGATCCGCAACGTCATCCCCCTGGAGGGAGGGGCGGAACTCCTGCATCCCCGGATGGGGCGGTTTCGCTTGGTGATCGTGCAGGATGCCTTTCTCCGCAGGGACCGGATGCGGCGGCTATCCTTTCTGGCAAAGATGACGGAACCGGAAGGCGGCGCCGTCATCGCCGAGGTCCACCGGTGCAGCCCCCTCACCGATTGGCAAAAGGTCGCCTTGGAGGTGCTTCGGCAGCTGGAAGAAAGGCTTCCCGTGGAAAAAACCATTCCTTGCCGTCCCGTGGAGCCGCTCGGACATTCTCCCTTCCGGCAGGTGAACCTGTTCATTCATCGCTGGACCCAGAGACGGACCATCGACCAGACGGTGAAAGGAATCCTCGCGGCATCGTGCCCCTTCTCCAAGAAACGATCCGCAGAGGAAGCGTTGAGGCACGCCCTTCGAAAAGCCTATTCATCCAATATCCTGGAGGAGCGCCTCCGCCTCACCGCCGTCTTTGCCAAATAGCACTACAGAAAAAGCCGATGTAAGGGAAGCGGACCTCATGAGACGGTTGTTTCATCCTCGCGGACCAAACAAAATGGCGGCCGCCGGTTTGCAGATCGGGCATGAAGGCCTGGATTACTTTAGAAACCACGGCCGGCATTTCCCCATCATCGTCCGAAGGCCGGCTGCCGCGCCCAAATCGCAGCCGCCCTCCACAGGGGCCGGTCACGACCGCTCCATCTCCCCCGGTCCGGCTGGGAAACCTGTCGAAATCTGTGAATCTGCCGGAGCAGGATGAAAACAAAAAGGCTTGATCGGCGGTCAGGTGGCGATGGGAACTGATATAGCAGAAAAGCGATGTCAATCCATTAAAATGCTCGAAAAACTGATTATAAAGCATCCGGAAATCAATTGGATCCTTTTTCCCGGGTTTCGATGAGAACCCCATGCGCGGTGCAGATTCAGACTTAGGGTCCAACCCGATGGAAAATTGTAAAGTAGTTCACCATGTCGTTGACCTGCATCAGCGCGAGCCCCCTCGGATCAACGACACTTTCATTTTCTTCTTTCAGTAGATTGATGGGAATACAACAAACTTCTCAATTGACGAAATTGTTTCCGAAGGTTATAGTTGTAAATGGCACCCGCTGAATTGTCGGGTCTTATCCAGGGGATCATCCGATCTTGTGGTCCCCTGCGAGATTGGTTGCAACAGTGACGCCTTTATAATGGGATTGTCTGGTTTCCCGCATGGGTTGATTTTGCGAACACCGGGAGCTTCGGCAAAAACCCGGGGGTTGTTCGCAAACGTGAAAACCCGCATAAAATAAGGGAAAACGGCGTTTTGCAACTTCCAAAGCGCGCACCCAATCGCCTAAAAATTGGTTAAATGAAGGAGGTGTTCGCAAAACGGCGCACGAGGCCAAGC
>NZ_FOOK01000001.1:56159-210563 GCF_900113175.1 Planifilum fulgidum
GATGCGGCGGGTTGTCACAATCAGAACACCTCTATAAAGAGAATTGAAACTGCGCGTCGCTTACCCCGATGGACCGAAACATGTCGGTCCTTACAATCACAACACCTCTATAAAAATAAGATTGAAACACCCACGACCCTTCCACATGTTCGATCCCCCCTGTTACAATCAAAACACCTCTATTAACACCCCATGCACCGCTTAAAATGAAAAGGCTGGGTTTTGTGCCCAGCCTTTTCATTGATTTAGGAAGTTTTTTCCTTTGTCCGTTTCGATGAAATCGTTAGAGGCACGCCTTCGAGGAAAGAGGCAGTTGATATTCCGCGCAGCAAAACCCTGCCGAAGCGGGTGCGGACCGGTCGGCCGGAGCACAACCACATCGCAAAGTTTCTTACTTTCCCTCTCTATGCGGCCTCCGCCCCACATCAATCAAGAAGTGGGTCGATGCGCCATTTCCAAGACGTCTGTAAAAGATCGATGGACAGGCAGTTCCTCCTTCTTCCCCATAAAGGGCACGCCATTTGACTGACGTCTGCGGTTCGGGTACCCTGACTGTGGGAAACACCTTAAAACCAACGGCCAAAGGGATGCCGCGCAAGAGCCGTCGGGCACAAGTCTTGCCGGGATGCTCCAGGCGCTCACACATCACCACTTATGAAAGCGATAACAAATTTCGTGCAAGGAGTGGAAAATGGATGAAACGCCTGCCTGAACCGTACAAGATCAAGATGGTGGAACCGCTCCGCATGATTTCAAGAGAAGAAAGAGAAAAAGCCCTGAAGGAAGCCGGTTACAACCTTTTTAACCTGAAATCGGAAGACGTCTACATCGACCTGTTGACGGACAGCGGAACCGGCGCGATGAGCGATTGGCAATGGGCGGGATTGATGCTCGGCGACGAATCCTATTCGGGCAGCCGGAACTATTTTCACCTGAGGGAAACGGTCGAAGACATCTTCGGTTATCCGTATGTCATTCCGACCCATCAAGGCCGGGGAGCCGAGCAGGTGCTGTTCCCCCTTCTCATCAAAAAGGGACAGTATGTGCTGAGCAACTGGCACTTTGACACCACCCGTGCCCACGTCGATTTGGCATGCGGCAAGCCGATCGATGTGGTGACCAAAGAGGCGCTGGATACGACGACCCCCTACGACTTCAAGGGCAACTTCGACCTGGAGAAGCTGGAAGCGACCATCCGGGAGAAGGGGCCGGAAAACATCGCGATGATCATCTGCACCGTCACGAACAACAGCGCGGGCGGACAGCCGGTGTCCATGGAAAACATCCGGGAAGCCTCGGAAATCGCCAAAAAGTACGGCATTCCCCTGATCATGGACGCCGCGCGCTATGCGGAAAACGCTTATTTCATCAAACAGCGCGAACCGGGATACGAAAACAAAAGCATCCGGGAAATCGTCCGGGAGATGTTTTCCTACGCCGACGCCTTTACCATGAGCGCCAAAAAGGACGGACTGGTCAACATCGGAGGGATTTTGGCCTTCAACAAGGACCAGAAGAAATTGTACGAACAGGCCCGTTCCATGGCGGTCCCCTACGAAGGCTTCCCCACCTACGGCGGTCTGGCCGGCCGGGATTTGGAGGCGCTGGCGCGCGGACTGAAGGAGGGAATCAACGAGGAATTTCTCAGATCCCGCATCCATCAGGTGGAGTATTTGGGACAGAGATTGCTGGATGGTGGAATCCCGATCCAGACGCCGCCCGGCGGGCACGCCGTGTTTGTCGACGCCGGAAAACTTCTCCCCCACATCCCGACGCACCAGTTTCCGGGACAGGTGCTGGCCAATGAACTTTACCTGGAATGCGGTGTGCGCAGTGTGGAAATCGGCTCGCTGATGTTGGGAAGGGATCCCGAGACGGGAGAACAGCTGAAAAGCCCGTTGGAACTGGTTCGCCTGGCCATTCCGCGCCGGGTCTACACCTACAACCACATGGATTTCGTCGCCGACGGCTTGATCGCCATCAAAGAGCGGGCCGACCAATTGGTCGGGCTGGAGTTCACCTATGAACCGAAAGTGTTGCGCCACTTTACGGCACGATTGAAACCGGCCCAATAAGCCACCGTGGTGAGGGAGGATGAAGGAATTTCCGCATGCAGCCCATCCCCATCGGACCGCGTTCCGTCCGGTCGCAACAAGATCCGTCCACCCCCACCATCCGCCGAACCGCAAACCGTACCGCCGCATCCCCTTCATCCTTCCCCTCCCGCGAAAAGGAAGGTGTCCGCTCACAGGATCGACTCGCCTGCGCATCGGTGTCAAAACGAGCCGCCGGCGGGAGCAATCGACGCGATGCCGACCGGGAAAAGGCCCTCCAAAAAAACAAACAACCGGGGAATGTTCCCCGGAAACGTTTATTTGAACTCGCTTTTTACCACGCCTTTGCCCTTGAAATAGTCTTCCGCCTGCCAGGTATATAAGTGTGTGCTCGAATGGACCCACCAGCGCTTGCCCTTCTCGTCATACCGAAGCGTCACCATTCTCGACACGATTTCCTCTTGCATTCTTTCATCAAAGTTGTCGTTGTGCCTATAATGATATTCCACAGGAATACTGAGGACATAGTGATCGTTTTCATAGGTGAATTTGATGTTGTCTAAATCGATTCTCGTTCCCAAGGATTCCTCCTTGTATCCCTGGCGAATCTCCTCGATCGCCTCGATCAGCTCCTTCTTCATCCCGTCATCCCCGACCGTATAGACAGAGGGGTCTCCCTTCGCCACCGCCTGTCCCCACTGCTTAAAATGGGCATTGATCGTGCTGATGATCTGCTCCTGACCCTTTTTATCGGCAAAGGGCTTGGGAGTGAGATCCACGCTGGCCGTATACTGTTCCACCTTCTTTTTATCGCTTCTGGACACTCCCCACGGAAATTTTCGCTCCCCCTGGAGGGTGACTGAACCGTCCTGGGATACCGGGCCAAACTTTTTGAGCTCTTTCACCGTCTTGTCTGTCGGTTTTCCGTTGACAATCACCCGGGTGTCCCCGAAGGCGGAATACAGCTCCACATGGGTCCCGGTCAGATCGACTTCCACTTCCACCTCCCCGTCCGTATCGTCAAAGAGAGCCACCTCCCGGGTATCCTTCACCAAGGCGTAGGGATATTTCTTGCTGCCTTCCACCTTGTAGCGCCCGGGCATCAACGGTCCCACCACCTTGATGTTCCCCTCTTCCGGTGTCAGGACCTCTTCTCCATCCACTTTCACCGTCCCGCCCTTTTCACTCGCTTTGATGCGCATATAATAGGGGCGCACGCCGATGGAATAGGAATCGAACAAAAAGCCATCCTCCCACTTCAGGTAATAATCCATCTGTTCAAGATTGTATTTATCCGGATAAGGCGCATAATTCCCCTCGAAGGATGCCAATTGGTACCGCAACAGGGACAAATACATTTCCATCGTCCGCTCGTTTTTCTGTATTCGCTCGAGGAAATCGGCAAGGTGTCTGCGGTCGATTTCCATCCGGTCGTCATCCGGCGACACGATCTCCTCCAGGGCATCCACGTCGTTGTTGTAAACCGCTTCTTCAAACTTCCGAACCACTTCTTCAGGATCATCGGTCGCAGCAAACGAAATGCCAACAAGCACGAAAACGGCAATCACAACCAACGCGACAATCCCCTTGCGCCTTAGGGCCCATCCCTTTGCCACCTGCAGGGATTCCGTCCATTGATCCTTATCGATTTGCGGATTCACGGACGATGTCGCCTCCTTTAAATGCAATATGCGATTGACATCTTCTTACATCCGGCCGCACTTCCCATGGATTTGTCGCTTCAAGACCGGGTCACAGGAAGTTTGCCCGCACCTCCTACGCAAAATTTGTCTGAAAAATAACTAACCATTCAGTATGTTTTTGACCATTATAATAAATGATCATCCAAAAAATTGCAATATCCTTCCTTTGAACAACACAAAAAAAAAGTCGGGGATTCCCCGATTCCTCACCGGAAAAAGGATTCCACCAGCTTCCGTTCTTCAAACAGATCCGCTTTCGGATCAACGATCAAACGGAGTTCGTATCCCTGAAACGCCGCAATCAACAGATTGCCTATGACCCGGGCCTCAATATCCGAACGGATTTGCCCCAGCTCCTGCCCCCGCCGGACTACGGTCGCCATAAACGATTCCCATTCCCGATACTGCTCTTGAAGCCACTCCCGGATGAACGGGTTTTTCCGACTCATTAAAAAAAATTGATAATAGGTGGCGGACCATACCGGATCCGAACCCGTGGAACCCTGATACACCATCTCCAGCAATTGAAGGAGAATCTCCCGGACGTCACAGGGCTCCTCCTTCAGCTTATTCAGCGTCTTTTCAGCAATTTCGTCGAATTTCCGGTCCAATTTCGTCCGCATCAATTCGTACAACAAGTCCTCTTTGCTCTGAAAATGGGAATAAAACGCCCCCTTCGTTTTTCCCACTTCGTTCATGATATCTTCAATCGACATGTCATCATATCCTTTATCCGCAATCAAGCGGAACGTGGCGTCAATAATCTGTTGCTTCGTCCATTCGCCGGATTTGTATTTCGTCATAGGCAATCTCCTCTCCTGCGAAGGATATCACTTCCCACTTGGATATTACCACAAAATTTTGCCCATTAAAAATCCGCCCGACCTTCCCGGACATCGCCCCTTGATAAATCCAACAAGGGGAAATTGCGCAGCTGCAAATCCAATAGAAAAATCAAAAGGCATTCAAACCGAGGAGCCGAACCGCTCGGCGAGCCGGATCATCCGCCTCGGGCTCCTTTCCTCCCATTTTCGTCGGAAAGCGGATAGAGCCGTTCCGCCTTCGGCTGAAAGGAGCCCGGTAAAGTGAAAAAGACGGGATGAAATGCCATCACCCCGTCAGCAATCCCGGAGAACGCAGGCAAAGGGCGGCCACCCCGTCTCTTCTGCCAATCGATAACCTCCCTTCGCGCCGCATCCATCCGGTCCAACGCAAAAACGCCGCGATTTCCTAAGTACATCCGGAGAAGCGTCCCCTCCGGCTTCCGCCTGCGCGAAACGCATTGAGACCTCCCGCGTGAAGTTCGCCTCCTCCCCGGACATTTCTCACGCCCCGATCCGCTGCTCCGCCTCCTCCTCTTCGATCAGTTTCCTCTCGTGCATCCGGAAGAAGGGATAATAGATCACAAAGGAGATGGCCACATTGACGACGACCAGCACCACCGCCCGCCAATCGCCCCCGGTGGCCAAATAAGCGCCGATGGGAGCGGGCAGTGTCCAGGGCGGCATGATGTAGGTGGGGGTGACCAGTCCGAGGACCGTGGCGAAATAGGACAGGGTGGACGTGACCAGGGGCGTGACCACGAAGGGAATGATCATGATCGGGTTCAGCATGATAGGCACGCCGAAGATGACGGGTTCATTGATGTTAAAGATGCTGGGGGCGAGGGCGGTTTTGCCCAGAGTTTTGGAATATTTCGTCCGCGCGAAAAAAAGCATGCAGATGACCAATCCGAAGGTGGCTCCGGATCCTCCGATCCAGACGAACCACTGGAAGAACGTTTCGGGGGCCGCGTGGGGAATCGCCTCGCCGGCGACGACGGCTTCGGCATTGTTGGCCAGAAACACTTCCCACAGGGGGCGGGCGATCGTGCCGACGATGGAATCCCCGTGGATGCCGAGGGACCAGAAAAAGGTGATCAAAAAGACGGGAACCAAAACACCCGGCAGACTGTCCCCCACCGTCACCAGCGGAGAGACCAGTTTGCCGATCACCCCGTGCAAATCGATCCGGAACACCACCGTGATCAGGGTCATGAGAAGGACGGTGATGGCGACGGGAATGAGGGCCTCAAAGGACCGGATCAGCGCGGGCGGAACCTGTTCCGGCATCTTGATCGTCCAGTTTTTCCTCTTGCAGAACCTGAGAATCTCGACGGCCACGATGGAAGTCAGGATGGCCACGAACAGGCCCCGTCCCCCCAGGTTGGTCATGGGCAACACTTCTCCGACCCCATCGATGGTCTGGGGGACGATGGTCAACAGAAACGCCGCGGCGGAAATCTGGGCGCCGGCCAGCGGATCGATCCGGTAGCTTTTGGCCAGATTGTATCCAATGCCGTACACAATGTAGAGGGACATGATGAACATGGTCAAACGGTACGGGATCAGGATCTCCCTCACATGCTCCTCCGCCCAGCGGGCGATGGCGGAGCCCTCGGGCACGGGCGGGAACGCGACAATCAGGAAGAAACTCCCGACGATAATGAAGGGCAGGGCGGAGATCACTCCGTTGCGGACCGCCTGCAAATGGCGCTGTTCAGCCAATTTCACGGCGGGTCCCGAAAAATAGCGATCCAGGAGTTGAACCGCTTTTTCCATACGCCGTCCTCCTTTTGGAAAGCTGATCCCTCAGCGGGCACGGGTCCGGCCCTTTTGGAAAAATTGCGGCAAATGTTCCCGGTGAGCTTCCAGCATTTCATCGAGGATTTGTTTGGCGATGGTATCCGAGGGAACCAGGGGATTGATCGTCATCGCCACCAGGGCCTTGTGATAATCTCCCGTCACCGCCGCCTCGGCCGCGACCCGCTCAAAGGATTTGATCTGCTGCACGAGCCCCCGCACCGCCACCGGCAGGTCCCCGACGGCGATCGGCTTCGGACCCTCTTTGGTGATCACGCAATTGACCTCCACGGCCGAATCGGGAGAAATGCCGGCGATCGCCCCGCAATTCCGTACATTGACCGTCTGAATGTCCCGCTTGTCGGTGTGAATGGAATGGATCAGGCTGCAGGCCGCATCGCTGTAATAGGCGCCTCCCCGCTTTTCCAATTGGGGCGGTTTGATGTCCAAGTCCGGATCCCGATACAGCTCGAACAACTCCTCCTCCAGCCGCTTCACCACCTCCGCGCGCGTCCCCTCTTTTTTCACCGCCTCCTTTTGCTCCTCCAGCATTTTTTTCGTCTGAAAATAGTATCTGTGGTAGGGACACGGCAAAAGCCCCAACCCCTTGATAAAATCGGGCTCCCAGCCGAGATCGACAATGTTTTTCATGGTGACGCCGGATCGTTCGCCGCTCGTGATGCGTTCCAGCACCTGCCCGGTGATCCTTTGACCGTCCAAGTAGACATCCAAACCGAACACCATGTGGTTCAAACCGGCAAAGTCGATGTGAAGGCGGTCCGCCTCCACTCCGAGCAAGCGGGCGACTCCCATCTTCATCCCGATGGGCACGTTGCACAGCCCGACGGTTTTCCGGATGTTGCCGTAGCGCAGCACCGCCTCCGTCACCATTCCGACGGGGTTGGAAAAGTTGATGAGCCAGGCCTCCGGGCACAACTCCTCCATTTCCCGGGCGATGTCGAGGATGACGGGAATCGTCCGGAGCCCCTTGAACAAACCACCCGGCCCGTTGGTCTCTTGGCCGATCACGCCGTATTTCAGGGGAATCTTTTCATCCTTGATGCGGGCCTCGATCCGGCCGACGCGAATCTGGGTGATCACAAAATCCGCATCGTTCAGGGCTTTCCTCCGGTCCAAGGTGCGATGGATGCGGATGGGCACACCGGCCTTCTTCACCATCCGCTCGGCCAAGGCGCCCACGATGTGCAGCTTTTCCTCCCCTTCCGGGATATCCACCAGCCACAGTTCACGCACCGGCAACTCCTCAAACCGCTTGATGAACCCCTCCACCAGCTCCGGCGTGTAGCTGGAACCGCCGCCGATCACCGCGATCTTCAAACCCGTCACTTCTTCGCACCTCCCGCAGGGGTCATCCGTTTGTACAAGTCGATCAATTCGACGGCAAGATCCTTGACTGTGATGGCATTCATCAGGTGGTCCTGCGCATGGACCAGAAGCAGGGTGACCTCTTTCCGCTCTCCGCCGGCCTCCCGCTGGATCCATTTGGTTTGAATCCGGTGGGCCTTGCGAATCTCGGCTTCCGCCTGTCGGATTTTCTGCCGCGCCGCCTGCCAATTCCCGCTTTTGGCGTCATGGACGGCCTCCATCGCCAAACTCCGGGCATTTCCTCCGTGCAGCAGGATGCGAAAGATGTTTTCCTCGGAAAACTCCAACGGTCTCTCTCCTTACTCTTTGCAAAATTCTTTTCATTTCAAGTCAGTTAACTCGATCATTCGGGGAAGTTTCAAAACCCCTTTACCTTTCCACGGCATTCAGGCAGCTCCTTTTGTTTTCCCTTCGCGGCCACTTTCCTGAAGCAGCTGGCGCTCATAAAGTTTGAAAAAGGGAAACCACAGCAGACCGGACAGACCGATCAGCAAGAAAACCAGCAGAGCTGCCCGAAAATCCATCGCCGCATAAAACGCGCCCAAAGGAGCCGGAGCGGTCCAAGGCGCCTCGGCGAAAGTGGCGCCGACCAATCCCCATTTTGTCGCATAATACGCTATCACCCCCAAGATGCCTTCAATGAAGACAAAAGGGAAAAACAGTGTGGGATTAAACACCACCGGTGTGCCAAAAATCACGGGTTCATTGATGTTAAAGATTGCCGGGACCAAGGCAACCCTCCCAACACTTCGAAGATGCGTACTCTTCGATCGCAAATACAGGAGCACAAGCGCAAGGTGGCGCCGGATCCACCAATCACCATGTAGAACGCCCAAAACATCTTTGTGAAGATATAAGGAGGTGCCTCTCCCTGAGCGACCGCAGCAGCATTGGCAGCAATATTGTGCTCAAAAAATGCGCCCAGAATGGCCGAACTCACGATTACCGCACCGTGGATGCCGGTAAACCAGAGAAGATTGGCAAACACCGCCGCAAAAAACACCGCGAAGGGAGAATCAACGGCCGCGATGGCCGGTGCAAGGATTTTCATGACCCACTCTGGAAGCAGATAACCGGTCAAACCCTGAAGAATTAGACTGAAGGTATAGAAAATAACGATGTTAATCAACAGAGGCGTCATGTTATCGAAAGCATTAGCTACCGCGGGAGGCACCCCCTCCGGCATGCGGATGGTCAATCTTCTCTTCCTGAGAAACCGCGTGATTTCCACGGTCAGAATGCCGACCAACAAGGCCGTGAACAAACCCTTGCCGCCGAGAAAATCCGTTTTCATCGCATTGAATTCCGCACTGTTAAGAACGAACGACTCAGCTGGGGAAGCAACCAATAAGAAGGTGACACCGGCAACCACAACAGCGGAAATTTCATTCATCTTGTAGGTTCGGGCAAGGCTGTATGCAATGGTCATTGAGGCGAAAAGTCCAATGAGACCGAAGGTCATTTCATAGGGGGTCAATATCATCTTCCGAACGGCCGGATTACTGACCCACTCATGCCAGTTCATCGCAAAAGCGGTGAAAAACCCCGTCACTTTATCGGGTTTGGGTACAAAAGATTGGCGATCAGCAGGGGCAACGACCCGATTATGGTTAAAGGCATAATGGCGATTAAACCGTCACGTATTGCGGTTAAATGAGTTTGACTCGCCAATCGGCCAAGAATCGGCAACAATCTCGATTCAAGAACCTGATAAAACCGACTCACCCCAAATCCCTCCTATCTTTGGCCGATGAGAGACAAAGCCGTATCCAGGATCTTGGCGCCGTTCACCATGCCGTAATCCCTGGGATCGATCACGGCGACCGGAACGCCGTAATCTTTCGCCTTTTTTTCGAATTCCGCCAGTCTGAAGCGAACCTGGGGCCCCACCAGGACAACGGAAGCATCCTGAATCTGCTCTTCAAACTCTTCCATCGGTATGGCGATCACTTCGACGTCCAGCTGCCGGTCGGCCGCCTCTTTTTTCATCCGCTGGACCACCAGGGACGTGGACATGCCTGCGGCACACACCAAAACGATTTTCACAAACATCCCCCCTGAAATGCGTTGCTGCCAATTACTTTAAGCAATTCCCATGCCAAGGGTTGGGCGGCCCGTTGAGCCTCCCTTTTTTCCCGTCTGTGTTTGTGTGTCAAAGTGTGTCACTGAGTGTGCGTGCGTTTTGCCCCGTCCAGGAAGCTGATCAAGTAACAGATCTCATCGTCAGAGAGCTTGATTCGGTATATCTCCTCCAAAGTCCTGAACACGTCGCGGACGGTCTGATAGACCGGGAAACGCTCCCGGATGTATTGCCGCTTGTTCTTGAACGACACGGAATCATCTCCGGAGACCAGGCGGTCCACCATGCAGCAGGCATGCAGGACAACGCCCACCAGATCCCCCGTGGGAATGGAGATCTTAAGACGCGCTTGGACGCGGTTCAAACACCGCCTCACATCCGAAACCACCTGCGCCGGAGCCACACGCCGCAGATGATTTCGAAGCGTTTCCGCCATCTTTAAATAGGTCTCCTCGGTGTCGATGAAGTATTGGATCTGGTCAATGGCCTTCAGATTGAGCACCTCGTCCACGCGAAATTGCGGGATTTCCCCTCCAAGGCAGCAGTCGCTCACAACGCAGAGCAGGTTCCTCTTCCGTTCGATCCTGGAGAGCCGGCGCATCAGATCGCGGGGGTCGGCCGCTTGAAGCGGAATGATATCCAGCCACCGCCGGTTGAAATGCAGGTATTTTTCAAGGACCTTTTGGATGGCAACGGCATTTCCCGCCACGCAGGCCGTCACGATGGCCCCCTTCACCGGGGGATCGTCCCTGGAAGCGACTGTCGCAAGCTCGGCGTCATAGGGCGTCAGCCGCTTCAAGTCGTCATAAATCTGTTCGAGGGGACAGCCCAACATCGCCATGCGGGTGGCTTCCAACACGTGGAGGGTGCTGACCATCGGAATCGTCTTCACCGGGATGTTCAGTTCATCCGCCAACTTTTCGTCAAACCGGACCAGGGAACCCATGTCGACGAGAAGCAGCACCCCCGACGCGGTTTGCCGAATCTGTTCCTTCACCCTTTCATAGGCCTCTTCCGGAGACATCGTGAGGGGAATATCGACGGCCGATGCATGGCGGGTGCCGAGCAGCCGATTGGCCACCCCGGCCATGGCCGACGCAATCCCGTCGCCATGGGCCAGCACCAGGATCTGCACCTGTTCCGCCTCTTTGCCCTCCGGCGGATCCAGCACAAAAAACAGGGCCAGAAATCCCGCTTCATCAATGGGAAGATCGATGTTCAACCGATCTTCGATTTTTTTGAGGCAATCGATGGCCGCAACAAACGCTGCCTTATATTTTCTTCTCACCTGGTTCAACCGGGGATGGACGATCTTTCCGCCCTTTTGGATGCGGTCGGCGGAGGTTTGGATGTGCAACGCGAGGCTTTGCAGCACTTCCTCGTCAAATTTCCGGCCAAGCTTCTCCCCCGCATATTTCAAAATTTCTCCCGCCAGCTGCAGGATTTCCGGCCGGACAATCCTTGCCGGACCGCCTTCCTTCACGCT
The DNA here is from genome assembly GCF_900113175.1 of Planifilum fulgidum. NCBI lineage: Bacteria > Bacillati > Bacillota > Bacilli > Caryophanales > Thermoactinomycetaceae > Planifilum > Planifilum fulgidum. The sequence goes on from NZ_FOOK01000001.1 coordinate 67,490, forward strand.
CCGGCTCATCCGCTTCAAATAGTGGGTAAAATAGTTTTCGATATCGATCTCCATCAGCAAATCGAGCTCGTCGTCAGCCACCCCCCGCGCTTTCAACTCGCGGTACCGCTTCTCAATCTTTTCGTACACCGTCTGTTTCGGATCCGGCTGCGCAATTACAAAGGCCTCTTCCCTTCCACCGGGATGGAACACATACCATCCCTCGTGAAGGGAAACCTCTTCCCTCCGGGAAGTGCTCAAAATCAGCCCTTCCTTGACCCGGGGCGGAAGGTCCGGGAAATCGATCCGCACCCGCTCTTTCTTTGCGCTGACATGGTCGGCAAAGGCCTTGGCGCACAAAAGCTGAATGTCGACCTTCAGTTGCCCCACATTGTTCGGACAGGGGTAATGAAGAAGCGCCCGAATCACATCCGGCGACACACTGATTTCCCGGCCCAAACGGAGGGCCTCTTCCTTGAAAAAGCCCGTAATGAGCCGGTAACGCTCTTCCGCGCTCCTCTCCCTCAGGGGGGGAAGTTCGATCACCATGGGGATGCGCCGGGTGAAAGATTTCAACAGGCTGGAGCCGGGGCTTTCCGTCGTCGCGGCGATCAGGAGGACGCGGGCGGTTCGCTCCGCCTCCGTCTCCCCCAATCGCCGAAAACATCCCTTATCGATAAAGGTAAACAGCATTTCCTGGCCTTCCCCGGGAAGACGGTGAACCTCGTCCAAAAACAGAATCCCCCCGTTCGCAATCTCCAGCAGTCCCCGCTGTTCCCGGGCGCCGGTGAAGGCGCCCTTTTGAATTCCGAACAACTGGCCCAGCAACAGCTGGGGATTGTTTGCGTAATCGGCGCAATTGAAGGGTACGAAGGGCGCGTTTTCGGCCATCTTCCCCACTTCCACGGCATACCGGTGCAAACATTCGGCGAACATCGACTTGCCCACGCCCGTCTCGCCGAGGAGCAGCATGTGCATGCCTCCCGGATACAGGACGGCCGCCTTTCCCTGCTCACAGGCCGTCCTCAGGCTGTCGCAGGTCTCCGCCAACCGGTCCAGGATGGTGGAAGAAGCAAAAGCCCGACAGTCCGCCACGGGGGGCTCTGAGACGGAAAATCGGACCGGCCTTCCCGGTTGCTTCCGAACCTTTCCCTCCCTCCACAGGGCGTTGAGCTCCCTGCTGACATTCGCCCGGTTCAAACCCAGCCGCTTCGCCAATTCGCCGGCGCTGATCCCCTCGGTTCCCATGTCCATTTCCCTTAATTTTTCGAATATAAATTCCTTTCGTTTCATGATTTCACCCCTGCGCCCCCGCTTTTTCCCCGTTTCATTCCTTCCAACAATCCCTGCAGCTTCCCTCTCCATTCCCGAATTTTAAAGGAAAGCTGCTCGCCACATATATATTCCCCTCCGAACAGGGATAAAGCAGGCCGCGGAAGCGGAAGCGGGGTGGATGCCGGTTGCGGAAGCGGAGGACGGCGCAAAAGACAGACGGCGAATCACCCCGGATGTTCACAGGGGAGAATCCGCGAAGAAAACCTTTCTTCCTCCCGCTCCGGCGGTCTCAAGGCAAGGGCACCCTCAAGCGCCGGGCCTTCCGCCGCATGTCTCTTGATCGGGGTTTTCCCCCTTGACAAAAGCACGACACATTGCCGCCCCGTTCGTGCGACGCCGGCATACGGACACCGGCCATCAGCAATCCAAATGAAGAAAACCGGGGAAGTTTCCCCGGCAAGCTCACTTGAATTCGGTTTTGACCGTGTTTTTTCCCTGGAAATACTCCGATGTTCCGAACAGGATCTCCTCCGAGTGAACCAACCACCTTTTCCCGCCCTCATCATAACGGAGCACCAACCACTTCGCGTCGAACTCCTCTTCCATCCGCTCATGAATGTTGTCATTGTGTTTTGAATGCAACTCCACCGGGATTTGGACCACATAATGATCGTCCGTGTATTCAAACCGCAATTTGTCTAAGTCTATTCTCGTTCCCAGGACAACACCCCTGAACGGTTCTTTCCCCCAGGATGCCACCAAAGACTTTTTGGTCTCGATGTCCCTGACCAGCTCCCTTTTCAGATCGTGCCCCGCCACGGTCAGGAGGGAAGCGTCCTGCTTTTGCTTTGCCGTAAACCATTCCTTGAAAAAGGTGTTGACCGTCTTTACAATCCGGTCCTTGCCTTTTTTGTCCGCGTAGGGTTTGGGAGTGAGATCCACGGCCAACGTGTTCTCGGTCACTTTGATTTTGTCGCTTCTGGACGTGCCCCAGGGGAATGTCCCCTCTCCCTGAAGGGTGATCGACCCGTCCCGGGATACCGGCCCGAACTCGCTGACTTCCTCGACCCTTTTGTTGATCGGTTTTCCATTGACAATCACCCGGGTATCCTTGAAGCCGGACTGCAGCCGGATATACGTGCCGGTCAAATCCACCTGCACTTCCGCCTGCCCATCCTCGCGGGCGAACAGTTTTACCTTCTTGGCATCCCTCACCAACGCGTAGGAATATTTCTTCGTGCCTTCCACCTCGTATTCCCCGGGCATCAGTGGCCCCAGCATCTTGGCGTCTCCCTCTTCGGAAGTGAGAACCGTCTCTCCGTCCACTTTCACCGTCCCGCCCGGTTTATTTGTCTTGATGTGCAAAAAGTAGGGGCGGACGCCGATGGAATAGGAATCGAACAGGACCCCTTCCTCCCGCTTCAAGTAATAATCCACCCAGGCAAAGGCATCCGTGCCGTAAAAGTCATTTCCATCCGATTGATATAATGCCAGTTGGGAGTGCAGCAGGGACATGGTCGCCTCCCGGTAACCCTTGTCCCGATGCATAAGCTCAAGAAAATGGGCGAGGTATTTGCGATCGATTTCCATCCGTTCGTCATCCGGCGACACAATCTCCTCCAGGGCCTCCACATCGTTGTTATGTACCGCTTCCTTGAACTTCCTGACCACATCCTCAGGTCCATCGGCTGCGGCAAACGCAATGGATGTCCCGACAATCAGCAGAACCGCAATGACGGCCAGTACGGCAAACCCCTTGTGCTTTTTTGAATGCCCTTCTTCTTTTTTGACAATTTAAAATCATTCGTATTCACTCGCAATATTTCCTCCCTCAAGATCCAGGTCCATTGATAGAAAGTTTTTCCGACGATTTCACCTGCCGCTTCCGCGTTTTGTTCAAATCATCATGCTACTTCCTCTCGCTATTCCCAAGTAAAAAACATTCCGTCTGTCCGACCACTGCAACCCATTCCGGCCACATCCTGGCCCGTTTTCTCTCCACCAAAACGGGTCAAAATTGTTTATTCTCCTTCAAATAAAAAAAGTCTTCCCATTTCAGACCCCCTTGCAATCACAAGAATTGACCCCGGTAAGGGTTCGGAATAATAATAAGTGAATGTCGGACGGATTTCAACAAAAAATTTCGTAACACTAAAAATAAGTAATACCAATAATTCGATTCCCGAATCTAATCGCGAACAAAAAATCAAGCTACCGGGGGCTGTAGCGACTGGAACCCATATTGGGGCAGGCACCTGGCTTATGCCCGAGTCGGGGTTGGCCGCCGATGCCCTGGACCACCCGGGTCGCCACCTTTGCGCACCTTGGGTCGTTTCACGCGGTTGGTCCTTCGGCACCGAGCCAAGTCGTCTGCACCCAGATGCGAGACAAAACAAAGGGAAGGGCCGAAAAAGGAAAACATTCTGAGAAAAGGGCTGTTTGTCGTTTTTTGGGACGGTATTAATAAAAACCCAATAAAGTTTCTCCTTCATGATAATACTCCACCACGTACCTTTCCTTCGGGCAATAGATCCAGGTGTCGAAGTCCACGGATATGACATCCTCCACGACCTGGATGACGTTTTTTATGGAGGTTTGTATTACCGGCAACCTCGCGTTGAACCAGAATACATACACCGGCTCATTTACATTGACGTTATTTTTATATAACTCCTCCAATATGTCCTCATCCATCACAATCTCTTTCTTCCGCGATACCTGACTGAAATCCACTCTGCCAACAAACCGATCCAACGGAACGTTTTCTTTAAATTCCCTTTTTACTTCCCTTGATTCCTCCTCAGATAAAACCATTACCTCTCCTTCTCTCTTTAACGCCTCGATACATTCTTCAAAAAGAGTCATTGTCTATTTCTCCCTTCCAAAGCGGGCGCTTCATCTGAGATAATCCCCACCATCCGCCAAGATCAGGGATGCTGCGGCATCGGAGGGTGATTCGCCGGAAAAAACGGACTCTGCATTCTGGAACGGTTTGCCAGATGGTGTTTAAGGTAAGAAACCCATCCAGTCCACCTATCCATGTCAGTAACAGCAACATAACATAACAAGAGGGGTGACGTCAGCGTCACCCCTGACTGATTTAACCCCATGTTATATAAGGCGGATTCAATGTTTTTTATTAAGGTGTGCTTGACTTGGTGCTGATCAGCGAAGGGATTTTAGCCTTTCACCAGTTTCAATCCTCTTTACTGAGGTGTTCTTTTTGTGACGAACTGATGGACCCTCGTCCCGCCTTCCCAGAACCGTTTCAATCCTCTTTACTGAGGTGTTCTTTTTGTGACGGCGAAGCTCACCACGCCGTTGCGTGACGGCGACGAGGGTTTCAATCCTCTTTACTGAGGTGTTCTTTTTGTGACGAACTGATGGACCCTCGTCCCGCCTTCCCAGAACCGTTTCAATCCTCTTTACTGAGGTGTTCTTTTTGTGACGACGGAGTTATAGGTTCGGAGTTCCTTCATCAGCATCGTTTCAATCCTCTTTACTGAGGTGTTCTTTTTGTGACGAAGGGGGAACCTCGTGAGCAATCGCGTAAAAATGTTTCAATCCTCTTTACTGAGGTGTTCTTTTTGTGACTTTTATGTGGTATAATAAGATCGTGGAAGGAGGGGCGTTTCAATCCTCTTTACTGAGGTGTTCTTTTTGTGACACATATAAATGAAAGGGAATAAGGGTTTGACTAAAAGTTTCAATCCTCTTTACTGAGGTGTTCTTTTTGTGACAGCGGGCGCTAAATCCCTTGATATGCCTGGATCTGTTCGCCGTTTTGCGAACACCTTCTTCATTTAATCATTTTTTAGGTAATCCGACACCTGATTCAAAAATCGAAAAACGCTGATTTTCCTTATTTGATGCGGGTTTGCGCGTTTGCGAACAACCCCCGGGGTTGCGCCGAAGCTCCCGGTGTTCGCAAAATCATCTCCATTGACAGATGGATCAAATTACAATCCCTTTCAGAGAAACCCACAACCTAAAAAAGCGACGACAGGGGCACCTTTTACTATAATCCTTGACTACAATTTCGTCAATTAAAAATCATCTTTTCCCCCTTCACATCAATTATTCAGATCGATTGCCCCATTAGAAATCGACGACAGTTTGAGGGCATCCAACCCAAACAGCCATCCACCAGATAGTTGCCTAGGAAAACAATTGATCTTGCACTTTTGTTTCGTAAGGACTTCGATGTCTACTTTCCCAAAAAATTGCAAAGAAAAAAAGCTGACAAGAGGAAATGGAACGCACCTGTCGTATTGCTTAAACCGGCCACATCATTGAGTCCGAGGTGGGACAATATGGATCCGCTGATGCTTGCGGACCATCTGAAACGGTTGAACAGTGGTGAGAATAATGGTTGGTATACAACAGTCGTTCAGTCAATTGCGGATTTGACTGCGGAACAGGCCCTTTGGCGACCTTCTCCCGGTATTCCTTGCATATGGGAATTAGCAGCCCACATCCATTATTGGACGATGCGGATGACGGAAGTGTTTGAGGCGATCCGCCGGGGAGAGGAACCATCCAATCGGTCAGAAACGGACTGGCCGGTCCCGGACTCTCCGGATAACGCTTCCTGGTCTTCTCTTCAAACAGAACTCGCCCGGGCAATGGCAAAGTTGTCGGATGTGGTAAAAAGCCTCAGGCCTGAGCAGCTCCTGAGTCCGACCCAGGGAGCAAACAGCCCTTCCGTACTGTATGAAATTCATGGACTGCTCGCACACACCAGCTACCATACAGGCCAAATTCTTCTTCTTCGTCGTCTACAAGGAACATGGTCCCGATGAATGGTCAACCCACAGGAGCATCGGCTGGCCAAACGTTGGTCAGCCGATGTTGATCTTCCGGATCGGAGCCTCTCTCTGTCACTACCCCAAATCACGTATGCCTCGGATCATCCGACCTTCAACATCTCCTCCAATGGGAACTTTTGATCCATACCGCTCCCCATCCTCTCTCACTCAATTCTTTAACTCGAAAGCTCCGCCAACCTTAAAGTCTGAAATGTTATTCTCTTTGAACGGACTTTTTTAAAGGACAAAGCCTAATAAAAAACGGTTTTCATCCCCTCCACTTATGCCATGCATTTTTCACCCTTGCGTGCACTCCTATTTTAAAAAGCCGATTTTCCATTGTGCCGTGGAAAAAACGGCTGATCATACTCAATGCAATTGTCCACATGAACCACTAACTCAAAGTGTGTCAAAAAAACGAAAACAGTCGATTCGATCCGGTTTCAGAAGGATATGTTCAGGATTTGTCGAATCCGAAAAATGTCTGATACTAAAAGGATTATTTATCAAATTTCATTGATTTATTGATGGCCATCCCCTGAGATGCATCAAAGCTTATTGATTCGGACACAGGTTATTATTTGTTTTCACATGCTGATATCCATCAAATATTTTTGATAGATCAATCGGAAACCAAAATGAAATTATAAATAGAGGAGGAGAGAGACAACATTGAAAAAACTGCTCACCTTTCTGGGAAATGGCGAGTATGATGAAGGCATCTACACTTACAGAGGCCGAAAAGCGACAAAAAGCCGCTTCGTCCAAACGGCTATTTACGAACTATTTTGCGAAAAATTTACTGATAAAGATCAAATCATCATCTTCCTGACTGAAGAAGCAGAGTCGAAAAACTGGAAAGACAGCATCGGCGAATCTGGTAAAAATAAGGGCAAAAAATTAGAGGGAATGGAAAACGCATGGAAAAAAATCAACCCTAAACTCCTTCAACAAAACCAAATCCGAAAAGTCCGGATTCCCAGCCAACAAGATGAAGAGCACAATTGGGAGTTATTTGAGATCATCCTCAACGAGATCGACGAAGGGGACGAGATTATCTTCGATATCACCCACAGCTTCCGCTCCTTCCCCATCATGGCTTTGATTATCCTAAACTACGCGCGGATTCTGAAAAACGCCTCACTGAAAAATCTGCTCTATGGTTGTTGGGAAATGAGAGATAAGGGACAGCCTCCCACTGCTCCCATCATCGATATGACGGAAATGATTTCCCTGCTCGATTGGGCTTACGGTGTGGACAGCTATAAACAAACGGGTAACGCCTCCGTAATCAAAACCCTTACGAATCAAGAAGTGGCTAGTGTCTTTCAAACAGGACAATCCTCCGACGACATGAGACGAACCGAAGCAAACGCCCTGCGCACACTTGCCAACTGTGCCCACGAATTTCACCAAATAATGCAAACATGCCGCGCTCCGGAAATTCCTCAAAAGCTGAATAATCTCAGAAAAGCGCTGGAACAGGCGAAAACCATGGAAATACGAGGGTTCCGTCCCTTCGAAAAGCTGTTTGGAAAAATGGAAGAAAAGATCGAATACCTCACAGATCGGCCAATCATGGATGATTACTGGGCGGCAAAATGGTGCCATGATAACGGTCTCATTCAACAAGGATACACCTTGCTACAGGAGGGGATTATTACCGCAATCTGCCGAGTGATGGGGATGGAATTAGACGATGTCAATAAAAGAAAATTGGTATCTGCAGCCATAAGCGTATGGTTGAGTGAAAAAACCACTGAAGAATGGGAAGGAACAGAGGATGAAAAGTCCTTTATGAAGACGGTCATCGCTTTCTTAAACCCGTACAAGGATCTCTTAAAATCTTATGCAGGATTAACCAGATATCGCAACAGCATCAACCACGCCGGCAGAAATCGGGATAACATTCCTCATCAGAGATTTCGTCCGAAACTCGAAAACTACCTCAAAGACTTCCGCACCTTCTTCGAAAAGATGGATCAGCTCTATCAAGAGAAGCAGGAAGGAGCGTCCACCCGATGACGCAGCGGGATTTGCTCACAGCGTCGGCCATTGAAACGGAAGGGTTTACCCTGGAAACCCTGACCCCTCTCTTTATGCACGGAAATCGCAGGAACCTGGAGGTCCGGGTCCCTTCCATCAAGGGTGTGCTCCGGTATTGGTGGCGCACTCTGCAGGATTCTCCTTCGAAAAAACTCATCAAACGGGAAACGGCCAAGTTCGGCGGAATTACGGGGGATCAGGGATGCCGCTCCCCCGTCCGTTTCCGGCTGGAGCTGTCCGAAACCAAAATGGACTCGTCCCCTCTTCTGCCCCATCGCTCCAGTAAAAAAGGATATAGCCGCGCCATCGGCGCCCATCAATCCCTCCGCCTCTTCATGGTGCACCTGAAAAGGGATGCCGAATCCGCCGGTGAGGATGGATTGACCCTGAAGGAGGAGCATTCGCTGTACGTGCGTTGGATGCTCCTCCTGAGCGGCTTCGGCCAGCGGGCGAGGCGGGGGGCCGGAGCGGTCCAATATGAAGGGTTTCAGTGGCGGACAAGCTCCGACATCCAGAACACCCTCCGCGATCTCCTCACCCGGTTGAAGCGGGAGGGCGCCTTTCAATTTCCCCCGCCGGAATCGGGATGCCTGCTGCGGCGGAAAGAAAAGCCGGAAAATATACATCCGCAAATCAACGCCGTATGGGTTGGAGAACCGAGCCTTTCCGCGGAAAAGGTCCGCGAAAGAATCAGCCGGGCGGGACATCGCGCCAATTCGGGGGGAGGCCCTCTCGGATCCTCCGACCCCCGCTTCGCTTCTCCCCTGCACTGCACGGTGCGCCGGGTGGGGCAGGGCTACGTGCCGGTCATCACCGAAGTCACTTCCCGCGACATGGGAAAAGACCACTACCTCGATGCACGGAATCGCTTTCTCCAGACACTGGGGGTGAACGTGTGAACCGTCAACTGCTCGTCATCAGCATCGGACCCGTCCAATCCTTTATCGCTGCGGCGCGGAAAACGGAAGATCTATGGAGCGGAAGCCACCTCCTGTCCCATTTGGCCCGGAAGGCGATCGAGTTCCTCTTTCAAAAGGGTGAGGAACAACACCGGCAGGTGGAGATGGTCTATCCGGCGGTGACAGAGGATGAACTGAAAAAAAGCGCACCCGTCACGGAACGTGACGCAGCCTCCCTCCCCAACCGCTTTGTCGCCCTGATCACGGGGGAAGCCGGTGAAGTGGCCGAACTGGCACGGGAAACCAAAGAAGCGGTCCGTAAGGAATTGATCGATCTGTGCCGCGGAGCCATCAACCACGTTTTCTCAATAAAGCCGGAAGATAAACCATTATATCAACAGATGTATCAACAGGCAGAAAGGCAAGTAGATTCCAGCCTGGAATTTTTCTGGGCGTTGGAGAAACTGCCCGACGATCGATCCTTCGAAGAGGCGCGGTCCAAAGTGGAAAGACGGTTGGCGGCGGTCAAAAACAACCGTACCTACCCCCCGCACGGACAAAACGGGTTGATCTGCACCATTTGCGGAGAACGGGATGCCCTTTGCAATGAAAAACTGGATGACAATGACCCGATCGGCAAGCTGAGGCAAAAGCTCGAGAAAACTTGGAAGAAACGGAAAGGTTCCTTCCTCAAATACGAAGGAGAGCAGGAGGGGGAAGGTCGGATTCAGGACGGGGAGTACCTGTGCGCCCTGTGCCTCTGCAAACGGGCATCGCGGGAGTTGTTCGGAAAAAAGCCGTTTCCCTCCGTCCTGGAGATCGCCCAAGACGAAAAATATTACGCCATTCTGATGATGGACGGCGATGATATGGGCAAATGGGTCTCCGGAGAGAAAAGGCCGGACCGGAACGATGAAGAGGATGCACCCGGACATGCCATGACTCAGCTGGACACTTACCGGGAAATCAGCCGGCGCCTCAGTCGTTTTGCAAAACAAACAGTGCCGCAAATTGTACAGGAATACGAAGGCGAACTGGTATACGCCGGCGGAGACGATGTCCTTGCCTTTGCCCCGGTTAAAAACGTGCTTTCCCTCGCCCGGGAATTGCGCAAAGCCTTCAGTGATCCCAAACGGGGTTTGGACAGAAAGGCGACGGCCTCCATGGGCATCATCATCGCCTACTGCAAGGATCCGCTGTATCGCATGCTGAACCGGGTGCGGAGCCTGGAAAAGAAGGCCAAAAGCTTCCGGCGGGAGGACGGAACCTCCAAGGATGCCTTTGCCCTCGCCTATTTGGCCCGCAGCGGGGAACAGCGGGAAGTGGTTTTGCCGTGGCTTGTAGATCCGCAAAATCCGGGAGAATGGACCGTCTCCCATCTCAATTACCTGATCGACTCCATCAAAAGCGAGGTTTCCTCCACTTTCCTGTTCACCTTCTCCCAATCCTTCCTGCCCCTGCTTCCCAGGGAAGCAAATCAGGAGGAAGGAAAGCTGGCCGTCTTTGGAAAGGATGATCCCCGGAATGAGGAATTGTTGGAAGTGGAACTGAAACGGTTGCTTCGCAGGGCATTGAAGGAATCGGACCAATCGGCCAAGGCGGAATCCCTGGCGAAAAGCCTCGTCATACTGCACCGGTTGGTTCCCGCCAGCTTTCAGTTTATTCAATTGATGGAAATCCTCCGCATCCTGGGGGTGAAAAAACATGAGGGCGCTTCTGCTAAGGCCGGTTGACACCTTCTTCTTCCGGGATCACAAACCCTTTTCCATGGGTGAAGTCTCCAAAGCGACCGGATGGTTCCCTCCCCGCCCCGGCACGGTGTACGGTGCCCTGCGCAGCGGATACATCCACCGGCACAGCGATTTTCACACCTTTTACGAGGGAAAGGACCCGGAAATCAAGCGGTGGATGGGTACACCGGAAAAACCCGGGGACTTCTCCATCCGCGCCGTTTGGCTCTATGACGCGCAGGGAGCCGTGCTTCCCCTTCCTCTCGATTATCAGGTGGTAAAGACGGAAAAGGGGGAACAGGCCCTTCCGTTGGTTCTTTGCCACGAAAAGGAAAAGGGGGATTGGGCGTCGGACGGCTCGGAATGGCGGTTGTACGCCTCGGAGAATAAAAAATCCGCATCCCCCGCCGATGCCTACCTGGGAGAAAACGAGTGGAGGGAAAGGGCGGCCTTCCACCAGGAGATTCCCTCCATCGCCCGGGTCGACCGGTGGCTTGCGAGGGAACCGAAAATCGGAATCGCACGGGACAACCTGACGATGCGGGTCAGGGAAGGGATGCTGTATCAGTTGCCGATGCACCGGTTCAAAGAGGAACAGGGAAAAGGAACCACCGGCTTGCTCGTCCTCTGCGATCAAGCCCCCTCCTTCGACGATGTCCGCTATGTGCTGTTGGGCGGCGAAGGAAGACCCTGGCATCTCACCACCCTCAGGCGGGATCATCTTTTGTATTCCAAAGAGGAAGAAGAGAAACTGATTCAACAGATCCGGGAACGGGAAAGGGCCCGCATCATCCTGCTCACCCCCGCCATCTGGAAACAGGGCACACGTCCGGCGTGTTACGACAGAGAGACACAGGAGTTGGACCTCGGCAACAATCTCCGGGTGAAACTCTTGACGGCCGCCGTCGGACGGCCTCTCGTCATCGGGGGCTGGGACATGAAGAAAAACCGTCCGAAGAAACGGCAATATGCTGTTCCTGCGGGATCGGTGCTGATAGTCAAAGTCAATAAAGAACAAGCGGAACAACTGGTACGGACCGTTCACTCCATGAAACTGACCGATGAGCTGGAACACGAAGGGTATGGATGCGCCGTATGCGGCGCCCTATGAACAATTCAGCAAAGGAGATGAGTCAGACATGTTCACCAAAGCCAAACCTTTCCTGCTCTACGCCGTCTCCTCCGTCCACGCCGGAAGCGGCAGTGAAGTGGGATTGGTCGATCTGCCGATCCAGCGGGAACAGCATACCGGTTTTCCGAAAATCGAAAGTTCATCCCTGAAAGGGGCGATCCGTGCGGCTTGCTCCCATCAGGCCCGGGATGACGAGGAAGCCAAACGGCGACTTCGACTCATCTTCGGGAGCGATCCCAACGAAACCGAAGGTGACGGTTCCCGTGAACTGCAAGCGGGGACGATCTCCCTCGCCGATGCCCGTCTACTCCTCTTTCCGGTGAAGTCGATGCGAGGAGTTTTCGCTTGGGTCACCTGTCCCTACGTACTGAATCGGTGGAATTATGAACTGGAACTCTTCGGAAACGGATCATACGAAAAATTCCCGGTACCGGACGTCAATACGGTCGCCCCTGACAGCAAATTGCTGATCCAACTGGGCGGACAGAAAGACAAGCCTACCATCGTGCTGGGGGAATATACCCTGGATGTAACCCCCGCGGAAGAGACCTCCGAACTGGGACAAGCCCTGGAACGACTTTTGTCTCTCCACGATATGGAGTTGGAAAAACGCCTTGTTATCCTGGATGACGACACCTTCCGCGATTTCGTCACCCTGTCCACGGAAGTAAACGCCCGGATTCGAATCGAATCGGAAAAGGGAACGGTCGTCAACAAAGCCCTGTGGTACGAGGAAAACCTTCCGCCGGAATCGGTGCTGTACAGCTTTCTGTTCACCGGTCACGTCCGGATCAAAAACGAAGATTCCACCCAAAATGACGGAGATTCTTTCCGAACTGACGAGGACGTTTTGAACTATCTGATGAATGATGACAACTTTCCCTCCGTCTTTCAACTGGGTGGAAACTCAACCATCGGACGGGGCATCTTGCGAAGGATCTGGTTGTAAGGGAGGGATTCTTTTATGGGGGACAAGGTCAGGGCCATCGCCAACGAAAGAGCCGCGTACGCCTTTGAAAAGGTCAAAGGGTTTGTCGACGCGGAAAAAAGCCCGCAAAAGCAGAGGGAATACCGCTCCTACCTGAAAAAAATGCCTGCCATGGTGCAGGTGAACGGACTGGGGGAAACCCTCGCCTTCTACTACGCAAAGGACGGGGCCTACAGGGTGATTTACGAACAAATCGCCGAGTGGATCAAAAAAAGCATGGGATCGTTGATCGATGAGAAAGAAAAAAGCAAAGAATTTATTGAAATCCTGGTGAACATGAAAAGCCCCGAATACCGTCTGGTGACAATGGAAGTGCTGGCCCTTCTCAACTGGATGCACCGTTTTGCGGAGGGAATGATCGATGTCAAGGAATCAGCCCGATAAGAAGAATGAAAAAGAAAAATGGATGATTTTCCATCCGCGTGACACGGCGAATATTTACCGCAACCTGTTTGCAGTCAATCAGTCCTCCGGCAGAAGACAGTCATCAAAGAAAGGAGATCCCCACAAGCAAATAGACCATTTGTGGTACGATGTACACTATCGTCAACAAAAAACCTATAAAAAAAAGGAATCGAAGGATCGTCTATACCTGCTGAAGAAAGAAATCGCCCTCTCCAACGAGCAACGGGAAACTTATCGTCAGGTGCTAGAGCAGCGCCGGGAAGCCTTGGCCCTTCTAAGTCGAGACCAACGAATCAAAATCCTGCACGGCAGACCGATGGGGAAAACATTTCCCGGCCTGGGGGCCGCCCACGTCCGGGAAGCATCGCTGACGATTCACCCCGTGTACGGCGTTCCCTATCTCCCCGGCTCCTCCATTAAGGGCGTGGTCCGCCACTGGGCCCTTGAAGCTTTTTTCCAGGGGAGCGAGAAGACGTATGAGACGGCCCTGAAGGGGGAAGCCGGGGAAGCGCAGGCGCATCACGCCCGTGCGATCCGCGACATTTTCGGCGATCAGGAGCATTCCGGCGCCGTCCAATTCCATGACGCCTTCGTCTGTGAAGACGTCTGTCTCAAGCCCGATGTCCTGACAGTGCATTTCAAAGATTATTATCAAGAAAAAAAACCGCCCACAGATGACATGAATCCGATCCCCACCGAATTTTACGGGGTGGAGACACCCTATTTCGAATTTGTCATCACCCTAACCGGCCAAAACTATCGGAACTCCTCCCTGTCCGACGAGGAATTGCTGGAGGTGGCCGGAACATGGCTGCAACAGGCGCTGACCGAGATGGGAATCGGTGCCAAAACCACCTCCGGATACGGCAGTTTTGAATCCTTTCAGGACAAAACGGAGGAAATACTGGAGGTTGCATTCCAAAGGCTGAAAAATCGGGAGGAAAAACAAAAGGCCCAAGAAGAGGCGCTACGACGGGAAAGGGAAGAACGGAAGCGGCAGGAAGCTTGGGCGAAGAAATGGGCGGAAATGCCCGAAGAGGAAAGGCTGCTCTATGAAATTAGACAATTGTCCAAGGAAAAAGAGGAGGATCGGGAAAAGAGCAAAGGAGAGCTGTTCGAACGGGTGGTGGCGCAAGCCGAACAGGGCAACTTGGAGCCCGCAAAGGAATTGAGAAAATACTGGGAAGAAACCGGTGACTGGAATGTGAAGAAAAAGAAGAAAAAGCAGTATGAAAAGGTTCAAACCCTCCTGCGGCTGCTGGGCGAATCCTGACAAGCCGGATCTCAGGAACAGGTGGATGGCACTTCCCCGCTTGCGTGATGCAAATCCAAAAAAACGGGACACACCGGTCCCGTCAACGATAATCCTTTGCCATCTGTGGACCTCCAGTTTCGGAGGTCACAGATTTTTTTGGACTTCAGTCCGTCGATTTCAGCGCCCCGTCGGACGAATGCCTCCTTTCTCCTTCCGCGAAACGGGGGTGTACTCACGTTTGCCTGCCGGAGGTTCTTGCCCTCAGATCCTGGCCACGCCTTCCTCCATTACGGTCCATATGCGCCGAGAACACGTCGCTGCCAATCCGAGCTTTCCCGCGGCTTCAGCCGCCAAACGTACCCCCATAGAATGCTTCCAGCCAGGACAATTCCAAAATCCCTATAAAAGCCACAAGCCGTCCGGATTCCCATACTGAGAAAAGATGTGATCCCTTGCTTCCCGGGCTAATCGGAGCACGCGATCCATATTTTTGTAAAGCATCTTCCCGCCTCGTTTCACCGCCCTCCCGGCGACAAAAACCGAATCCACATTGCCGGCGTGGGCACACTGCACCACCGCTCCCACCGGATCATTCATGGGGAAAAGGTTTAAATCCGTGGCGCGAATCATGATGATATCCGCCTCTTTTCCGGGGGTGAGAGAGCCGATCTTGTGATCCAGCTTCAACGCCCTGGCCCCCTCGATCGTGGCAAACTCCAGCACATCTCTCGCCGAGAGAGACAATCGCTCAGGCATCTCCCCTTCCATCAACAACCGGGCATTCACGCGGGCCCGCTCCGCCTGCAACGCAAACTTCATTTGGGCAAACATGTCTCCACCCGTGGACGTCACCACATCAACGCCCAGCGCGGGCCTTCCGCCGTTTGCCAGAATCAATCCCGTGGCCGGATAGCCATGTCCCATCATCATTTCGATTTCAGGTGTCACGGTCACGGAAGCCCCCGCATCCGCTATGGCCTTGAATTCTTCCTCCCGAATCGTGTTGCTGTGAACAAAATTCAAATCCGGCCCCAGCAGCTTTTCCCGCCGGATTTTTTCAATGGAACGATCGACGGGCCCCCAGGTCCCAAAACCGAGATGCATGCTGCAAAGCACATCGAGCTCCCGCGCCAGTTGAATATCGTGAACGGTCGCACTCCACGAACTGAACTCCGGCCCCCGGATGGCCAGAGCCATCGTCAGGAGCTGGTCATCGGAGGAAAAATATCGGCTTCTGATCCGCTTGCTGTCCTCGGTGTGATTCAGCCGGCTGTCCCTGGACCAATAATCCCTGTCACCGGGAATTCCGTGGGCAAAAACCGCCCGAATCCCGGATTCTTTCAACCCCCTGATCAACTCGTCGGTGTGCTCCTGCGAGATAACCATCGACCAGTCCAACAGTGTGGTCACACCCGCATCCAAAGCTTCGAGCGCCCCCAACAGATTGGCAATATACCCGTCCTCCGGACGCAATTTCGCACCGATGTTGCCGAAATAGATGCTGTTCAAATATTTGGTCAACGACCAATCCGCACCGACATTCCGCACCACCGATTCCCAAGTATGCCGGTGCGTATCCACAAAACCGGGCATCACAATCATGTTGGAGGCATCGATCACTTCACAGTCCTCCACACCTTCGATGGAGGGTTTCACCTCGACGATTTTACTTTTTTCCACCAACACATCCGCTTTTTTAAAATCCCCCAGGGACTTGTCGAGCGTGAGCACACAGCCGCCCTTAAAAAGCTTTCTGTTCGACATGCTTCCAGCCCCTTTCCATCGGTGAGGAGGGTTTGCTTTCAATTTTAAAATATATCAGACATCATAAAAAATAAACCCCTTTCTGCACTCCATCCGAGACGGATCTTTACATACGGAAAAGGGCTGAAAAATTGTTTGCGCCTCCCGTGAGGCGTACTCGAAAAGAAATGCCGTTTACTTCTGGGACGGCCTAAATTGAGGCGTCCTTTGACACCACCATGTCCCGGAGCTTGAAATCCTTTGAATTCACTCTCTTTACGGTGTTCTTTTTGTAACGCTAAGGGTGGTGTAACATCAGGCGACGACCCGCTGGCAAGGCAATTTCAATCCTCTTTATTGAGGTGTTCTTTTTGTGACCCCTCAATGGCGGGCCAGAGGGAGTGGACGGAAGCACGGCGTTTCAATCCTCTTTATTGAGGTGTTCTTTTTGTGACCGGGACTTCATCACCTCCCCGATTGATACGACCAAGGGTTTCAATCCTCTTTATTGAGGTGTTCTTTTTGTGACCGTACCGTTCAAGATCGCGTTTTCAACAGCCATTGCCAGTTTCAATCCTCTTTATTGAGGTGTTCTTTTTGTGACGGCGGGTGCTAAATCCCTTGATATGCCTGGATCTCTGCACCATTTTGCGAACACCTCCTTCATTTATCCATTTTTTAGGTGATCCGGCGCCTGCACCTAAAATCGAAAATCGCTGTTTTTCCTTATTTGACGCGGGTTTTCGAATTTGCGAACATCCCCCGGGGTTGCGCCGAAGCTCCCGGTGTTCGCAAAATCAATTCCCCTTGAGGAACCTACAAATAAAGCTGAAAAACAATTTGGAACTAAGGCCTGTTTCATCCCTTATAGTTAATATTAAATCCTGAATCACGCGTTTACATTTTTACTATAATCCTTGAAGATCATTTCGCCAATTGAAAAACGTCTGAGCAACTACGACCAATTGTCATTAACACCTGTCTAAGGCCTTGCTTTTTACAATTTATCGCCCCCTTTGTTCTTACAGTACCACTCGTTGTTAAATACGAGATGACTTACTGTTCAATTCTAATGTCCTCTTCAATGGAGTATTTTAATGACTTATTTGTGTGTGCCCCTACATGTGCTTATACAGGCGACATGTTTGAACCATAAAATATAGGAACTGAATAGGAAAGGGGAAGGAACATGGCTTGTTCCGGTAGGAATTTGCTCAAAAACGGGGGATTCACAAGGGGAATCGCCCCTTGGACGGGGTCCCGGATTCGCCGGATGAAAAACCCGTTACGCCCGGGGGATTATTCCCTTTTCATGAGCGCATCGCCAAGATTACCCGCCGCGTTGAAACAAACGGTTTCCGGTCCTTTTGAACGGGGGTGCGCCTATTACCTCTACTTTCGCCTTCTCAACGTGACGCCCCCATCAAGCAGGGCGGAAATTTATGCAACCGTCGCTTATCTGGATAAAAACCGCCGGATCCTCAACTCCACCCCCTTGCTTGTCAGACCTCCCCGCCAAACCAAAAGCTGGTACCCCTACTTCTCCATCGTGCCGACGCCTCCCCGGGGAACGGCGATGCTTTCTGTCGTTTTCTTGCTGGCCAAGGGCACATTGTTTGTGGATTATATCAGCGTCGCATCCCACAAGGTCTGATGTCTTCAGCCTGACTATTACTCAAAAGTTTTTTCATCTCCAACAGGGGATAGAGCCATTTCAATCCGGCACGGATTTTGAAATCGGCTCTTTTTTCATTTTGAATCACGGAGAAGGACGATTCCATTTCTCACCGCTTTCATTGGTCAAAACCAATGTTGAAATCGGCCAAGGAGACAGCTCACGCTGCCCCCTTGCATTTTATTCCGACAAGGTCTTCATCAACAATATAAATCCGAGAGTGATGCCAGTTCCGCCGAACAGCAAGATATTTTCAGACCTGCTTTTCCGCGTTTGATCCTGTGATTTCCACGCGATGAAATACAAGACAAGACCCGGCAATAAGACAATGGCTCCTACTGCTATCAGGAAAAGATTGATATAGACATTGACCATCCAATCCGTTTCCGGTTCCAGCATCCAACCGCTTGCCATCCAATATAACGATGCCGATGGGCAGCATAAACAGGAATAAAAACAAAATGGCACCCAGACAGGAGTTTCCGTATTTTCGCAAAAGGGTCCTGAAAAGGAATATCAAAAAAATAGCCAGATAATCATAAAAACAGCAAAAGCGGTGGCGATAGTGATCAACCCCTCTCCATGAATCTCGCTCCTGATGCTGACGCAAACAGCTTGACCGACAAAGAGATATTCTCACCCAACTATTGTGACACAACCCTTCCGAGAGGAAAAGCGGGTCGTGGTTTTTTCTTTATCCCTCCTGTATTTTCCCGGCTTGTTCCGGGCAACACCCTTCTCTAGCATTGCATATCACTAAATCTGCAATACACCCAAAAAAAGCAAAAAACAGCGCAAATCCAATCATTATCCCCGAAAGGTTTAATATCACATCGCCGATAAACGGTTCTGTAAGAGAATCTGTACAGCAGGAAATCACCAGCCGAAGCTCTATTGAAAACGTAATAAATCATCCAAGAAACGATAGCCCGAATCCAAACGGAATCCCAGGGCCAACATTTCCAAGGATGACCGACAACGGACATATCCCGAAGTTTATATCGGCAGGTAATTCGATCATTTCTGAATCAAGACCAAAAAGCGGGATGGTATATCTTAGGTCAAGGTCATCAAACCAGGGCGTAGAAGGCGGCAAACCCTACCAACTAACCAATTGATCGCCCTTTCTTTTTCTTCAAATAGACAGGAAGTGGAACCAGAACTACGGACCACAAGCGGTGCAATGCGCAAAACGACGTCTTCCCTTATGGAACACGGATTTTTCAATGTGTGAACAACCCCCAAATCTGAGCCGAAGCTCCCGGTGCTAACAAAGAATCAATCGCGTCATTCGTAACCCTCGGAAACAAATCGAATTAAAATGGCGAGAGCCTCTTTTTGTCAGTTTCTCAGGTGTTTCTGAGAAATGGTTGTCCCACCCTTGTACCTATTTCCAAGTTTGCTTTTTTTACATATGAACACAACAGCTCCTCCGTTGTGGAAAATGCGAGCTCATCCCAGGGAATCTCGTCAAATGCGAAAAATCGGCCTTTTTTACTTTCCAAGTTGACATGAACTTCCTCGCGATCAGCGATCGCTTCATAGGCTAATTGGATCAACCCATCTTCAGGAAAAGAAAAAGTACCGATAATCTCACCGACTTCCACAACAAGTCCCGTTTCCTCTCTCACCTCGTTTTTAATCGTTTCAAAAGGATCCTGACCGCGCTCCACATATCCCCCCGGAAAAGCCCACAAACCTTTCCCGGGATCCTCATTTCGCTGAAGAAGCAATACTTTGTTTTTATTCTTATTGAATACCACCGCTGTCACGGCCAACTTCGGATCCAAATAGAAAATAAAATGACAATGGTGACACAATAGCTGGGGCTGGTTGGGTATGTGCAGATCTTCCAATGATAAACGATGCCCGCATCGCGGACAAAATTTCAGGTCCTCTTTCTTATATTTCCATTCATATTTGAAATAAAGATCTTTATTCATCCGTTCAAATCTCCCTGACCATGGATTTGTTGTTCCATAACAAAAAACTCTTAACCTGTGGATATAAGAAAACGCTTATCATATTGCGGGCAGATCAGCCATCTTCTTCCATTCCTATATTTCTCCGCCATTTGCCCCTTTTCGAACCGCTGTTCTTTTTCCTGCTCGCCCTCCAAACGCATATTCCCTGTTTTCATGCGGGCATGCGCGTCCGCGAACGCCTCTGCTGGTTAAGCCGGAGCTTTCGGTGTTTGGAAAAAAGCACGGGCGTCCTCCAGGGGATCGAGGAGGGTTTGTCCCAGACCCCAGGCCGTTTTGTATCCAAAGCCCATCAGGGAGCCGTAGGCAAGCAGCCGCCACATCATGCGCTGCGACTCCTCCGGCAGGGCCTTCAGACTCATGGCCATCCTTCCCTTGAAGCCGATGATGTTAAATTCTCCGAAACGCACCCGCTCGGTCCTCACATGGAGATCCTCGATCCGAACGGGATAAATCAGCGGCTCGAGCGTCTCCCATTCAACGCGCCGCCCGGTGACAATTTCGCCGGCCTTGGCGGCACTGGAAAACAGGCGCTTCAACTCCGGCAGCGGATAGTAGTTATTCCGCTGATAAAAGGTGGTCGGAGTCAAGAAATGCAGAGTAAAGGCGGCCGAAAACCGCTCATCGATCCATGCCGGATCGAAGGTCTGGCAATGCACCTCCCGCACGGTGCCTCTCCAGTCCAACAAATCGATCTCCGCCTCCCGCAAAAAATGGCGCTGAAGGCAGGAGACAACCTCCCGGTCCGGCGTGTGGATCCGGATTTCCCCCTTCTTGAGCATCAAATGGGTGGAAAAAACCTGCCGATCCCTACGATCGTGAAGTTCCTTCGACAATTCCGGCGACTCCCGCTGCAGGGCCTTCAACACAAAGGCATGAAATCTCCGGGACAACACTCCGACCGGGTTTCCCCGAAAGGGCGCGGGAGAATCCACTTTCAAACATAACCGGTACATACAATCCCCCTATAAAATCGGATTTTGTTCCTCCATCAGCCACTGGGTGAAATTTCCCCTGTAAAAGGCGCGATCTGCACAGGACCGACACAGCGTATACACGCAGAGGGAATCCTCCTCCGACATCAGGTCGAACAGGCGAAACTGCAGCTGAATCCAGCTCTTTTCATCGCATTCCACTTCAAACACGGAATATTGAACCCGCCGGCCGTAATCCTTCAGCAATTTGAAGATCCGATTTCTCCTGCGGTCGTCGACAACATCATAACAAACCACCCGTTTCACGTCACCGCCTCCTATCCTCACTTGGCCAGGAAGGGATAGTAATCTTCCATTTCCCCTTTGAGGAATTTGGCGAGCAGGATCGCCTGTTTGTGGAATATTTCCCGATAGCTCATCTTCCGCTGCAACAGCCGATGAAACACCTCATCCTTCCTGCGGCGGTCAAAGGCCTGTAAAAAGCGCTTTCGGGCGGAATCCTTGAGGCGCGGCTCCCCCAGTTCGAAGGTGAAATCCGTAGGCTGAATCATCCCCTGGTTAATCACCTTGACGACCAGATTGTCCACCAAAATGGAGCGAAACTCTTCCATCAAATCAAAGGACAAAGATTCCCGGCCGTACCGTTCGCGATGGAGAAAGCCGATATACGGATCCAGGCCCGCCGCCTGCAGAGCACCCGTGATTTCCGCCCGCAACAGGGCGTAGCCGTAATTCAGCAGGGCGTTGACGGGATCTTTGGCCGGGCGCCGGCTGCGACCGTGAAAATCAAAGCCGCTTTCCCGGATCAACTCCGGAAATGCTTCAAAATAGCGTTTGGCGGCCATCCCCTCGATACCCCGCAATTCATCCAAATCTTTCGCCTGCAACGCCTGTTCCATCGCTTGTTTTAAAGATCCAATCACAGACTCGAAGTCCAGCTCCTTGCGCCTGGCAAAACGCTGCAGACTGGTCCGGGTGTTTTTCAATTTGGCCAAAACCAGATTCCGCGCAATCCGCAAGCTCGTCTCTTCCGACAAATGAGCCTGGACCTGGGCGATTCTTAACCGGACATTTCGATTTTCCGGCCCGACAAACCGGCCGATCATGCGGTTTCCCGAAAAATACACCACATCAATCCCCTTTTCGGCCATGAGCATCAGGGCATCGGTGGTCAAGGTCGAAGATTCATGAATGAAAAAGCGGGAATATTCCTGAACCCGAACTTCCTTGAGCAGGGAACGGTTTTTATATATTTTGAGTCGTTCCGATTCCTTCCGGACAAAGCAATGAGGCTCGCTCAAATAAAACGTTCCCATGCCACCCTCCCCTTCAGGCGGCCTCGTTCCTGCGGCAAGCAATAGTCCACCATGCTGCACTTTTGGCACCGATGTCCTTCGTCGATTCCGGCAGGCGGCCGCTCCAGTTCATAAAGGCTCCGGATGGCTTCGATGGTTTGCCGGGTCCGTTCCCTTAGCTCCTCATCCAACATCACCTTTTCGCGCCGAAAGGAGCCGTAGTAAAAAAGGTAGCCAAAGGGGACGGCCTTTTCGATCCGCTCCTCCAAAGCCATTCCCTGGGCGCAAAGCTGCAGGTGATTGTTCTCCCATCCTGCCTGACTTCCCCGCTTGTATTCGACGGGGTAAATCATCCCGTCCGCCTCCTCGATCACATCGCACCGCACCGAAATCCACAGCCGTTCCGATCGCAAGTGGAGGGAACGGTGAATTTGCCGTTCCCCCCGCAGTTCCCTTCCGAAGCGGTCGACGCGTTCGTGGAGCAGTTTTCCGTGGATAGTGTACGCGTTGTGGTAAAACACGCCTTCCACATATTCGTAGTAACAACGCCGGGGACAGTAGGCATAGGCATTAATGGCATGGGCCTCCACCAAGACATCCATGTCACAACACCTCGCTCCGGACGGTTTCCCACACGCTCCACAGCTGAAACGCCTCCGAATTGAAGGCGATACTCCAATCCGCCCCCTGCAGGGATTTGGCAGGATACAGCCGGAACATCGGCGGCAGGCGCAGGAGATCGGTCAATTCGCCGACGGACCGTTTGATGATGTATACAATCCAGGAAGTGCGCCTAATGGATTGGAACAACAGATTCAACTGTTCATTCAGCCCGGAGTCGTCCGATTCCAGTCGCAGGCGATCCAGGCGTACCAGCTCTTCGGCGCAACGCCCCGCTTTGGCGGGAAGCCGCCAGACCAATTTCGCCGGCTTGTCCCGTACCCCCACAGCCACCGCATACCCCAGCACACGGTCCCGGGAAAGCGCCTCAAGGTATTCTTCCTGCTCCGGTCCGGACAGATGCTCCTTCACCCGACGGACCATCTCTTCCCGATCCACAAACCGCACCCGTCGCCGACGGAGAACGAAGTGGAAATCATAACGTTTGAGTGGGCTGTCGGGAGCCGTTTCATCCCAAAACCAAAGATCAGGATGGAAAGTCTCGGATTCCTCTTCTCCCCATCTGTAAAGCTGAAATTCCAACTCATTTTGCCCGCGGAAGCTCAACACCGGCTCCAGCAGTTTCTTTTGCTTCCACTCCCGATATTGCCTCTCCTGCTCCTCAAAACCCAAACCATACATGCGCTCGCAAAGGATTCGGATCTGCTTAAGGGCGGGGGACTGCTCCCGGTCCACGTGATGCTTTTTCTGAAGATGATACCCGTGGACCAGGTTCATGCCCCCAACCTTTTCAATGTAAGGGGAAAAATCCTGATAATATCGATACGCTCTTGTGACGATCTCTTCCAATTCCGATCGGGTCATCTCCGCATTTCCCCGATCCTGAATCTGTCCGGCCACATGTCCCGGCACGTAAGCCCACACGTGAAGGGGCGGCTCTGGATTGGACCTGCTCCCCCGGCCAATCCGGCCTAAGCGCTGCATGAAGCTGCCGGCGTTGCGCGCTTCGAACACGAGAAAATCCTTCCAGATCTCCCCCTGAAAATCCACCCCCACCTCCACCGTGGCGGTGGCCACGGTAATGGGCTTGGCCAGGGCCTCCCGGCTCCGGCTGCGGTCAGACAAACCGTGCACCTCCCCCACATCGTATCCCTTTTCCCGGAGCGCCGCCGCCAACTGCTGGGCCTCGTGGATGGAATCGAGAATGATCAATCCCTTGGCTTTCGGCCATTCCGACAAATAATCCTCGATCTCATCCCACCTCTCCAAAATGCGCTCACCGGTGTTCCAGGCCGGCAGATAAGCGGAAACGACGTGGAGATGGACCGGCTCCAGGAAGATTCGCTCCTCGTACACGGAGGGTTTCTCCTCCTCCAGCCAGCACCGGGCCTCTTCCTGCACATTCCAAATCGGCAGGCCGGTTCCTTCGATCAGACGGAACACCTCCGGCCGGGGCGTCGCCGATGACAAAAGGAAAACCATGCCTTTTTTCGGGAAGGAGGCCGCCATGAGGGCGATCCATTGGGCCAGCACATTCACCTGGGCGATATTGTAAAGGTGAAATTCATCAAAGGCCTGCAACACATATTCGCCGAGGCGGTAAAAAACCTCCACCGCCTTTCCCAGGCGGGGATCATACCCTTCCTTCCGGGGAGTGTACAGGCGCTCCTGGGCCACCAGCACCAAGTGGTCCGGATTGGTCAAAATCGCCCGGTGATATCGGGTGGACAATCGCTGCAACTGTTCAAGTTTGCTTTCTCCGGGCAAACGACTTTTTCGCAATTCTTCCGCGGTCCATAGGGCAATCTCGTCCCAATCTTTCAGAGGCAATCCCTTTTTGAGGGATTGAAATTGATCCTTGACGAGTTCGTTGACCGGATATACCCCGAGCGCCCGTACCCATGAAGCCTTTGTCAAGTATCCGAAATTGGCCAAGGTTTTTCCCGCACCGGTCCGCGCCCGGTTCCAGAGGACCACCTGCCGATTTTCCTTGAGCGCCCGCTCCACCAATTTGAGTTGCACCGCTTGATGGGCGTAGGGGCGAAGGTTACCGACAAAGGGCAGATCGTAGGTTTTCCCCCTCTCCTCCAACAGGCGGATCATCCCCTCACCTCCACCAGAAAGCGGATTCCGGCAAAAACTCTTCCTCTACCTGCTGCCCCTCCATCTTTTTGATCCGGTATCCCTCCACCGCTTCTCCCCATTCCGCTTCCTTCACCAATCGAGTGGGCAAAATATTGTACATGGAGGTGAAGGTGACGGGAAGTTGCGGCAGATCCTGCACATTGACCATTATGGAGGAACTTTTGCCCTTCCCCCGCTCCAAGGCGACCTCCTCCGCTTCCAGCCGTGCCTGGCTCATCCATTTCCCGAGCCGGACGCGCGGGGGAAACGAAAGGGGATTGTGGCTCAAGGCGTAGGTCTCAAAACAGGAACCCGGCCGCAGGCATTTGATAAATCCCCAGTTGGGATAACCCAGGCTCTGGTGACGCACCATCCACAGGGCCTCCGGTGTCGTGTTGTACTGCATAAGCCGATGCGTCACCTTAAGAGGAGACGCGGGAAAAATGTAAATCCCTTCCTCATTCAGCGGCTGCAGTTGTTTCTCATATCCCGGAGCCTGTTGTTCCTGATAGTAGGGGGAAATCGCCCAGGACAAGGCGTAGGCCAGGGCGTAATTGTGGATAAGGGGAGCGGTCTCGGCGACCTTCCCCTTCTCCATGCTGGCAAAGAACAGATAATCCTCCAGCTCGATCCGAATCCGGTACGCAAACCGTTTCACTTTAATTTTGCGAGATAAGCCTTTTGATCGTTTTCCAGCTCTTGCAGCCACTCCTCATTCGCCTCCTCGTTGCGCCACAGCTCGCGGACACCGTCGAGAAACGCCGCCAACTCCTCCCCGGCACACACATCAACGGGAAGATACGAGCGTTTCGCCTCCTCCTCCAGCACATCCATCACCGCCGCCTGCACATCGGACCGCTCCAGCGGAAACTCATGGAACCTCTCCCCTCCTTTTTCCCGCAGCCGGTCGTACACCCCCTGGGTCAGGGACAGATTGGAAATCAGTTCGTTTTGTCCAAATATCAGAGCCACCACGTGATTGTTGACAAAGCCCTGCCGGTTGCTTTCGGCGCCGTAACGGGTCGTGGTCAGAATGTTGCGCAGCACGTAAAGAAACTCGGCAGGCGTCACGTCCACCGCCGTTTCAACGGTGGGGAAAAAGACCTGGGGCCGGATGTGTTCCCGCTCGGCGAAGGCGCTGCCGGAAACCCCTCCCCGGGTGGAATCATCGATGGCGTTGAGGGTGATCGAACGCTGCATGGCCTCATAGGGACGGATCGCAAAGCCGGAATCCGTCAACACCCGGGAACGGTGAGCACCTTCCTTTTTGGTTGCCGCAAACCCGTAAATCAGGCAATCAGGGCACACTCCGCACATATCGTTCAAGAAAACACATTTTTCCCCGAGACCCCGATCCCGGTTGAAGGCCCGGCCGGTCCGCCGCTCCGGTGCGATTTGCTTGCGCTTTTGCAGAAGCACCCGGGAAATCGGCTCCGAATATTTCCTGCCGCTTCGCACCATCTCCACATCCATGGTCTGCCCTTCGGTCGTCAATACGGCCGTCGAGTCAAACTCCCTCAGGATCACCACGGAAACGTACCGTCGCATCGGATAAATCGGAATTTCTGAGGGAAGATGCGCCTCGAGACGTTTTTTCACCGGGGATTCCTGCCAGCTGATCGTTTGGCTCATACCGTTTCCCTCCTATCGGTTTGGTTTTTCGCCGCCTGTCTTTCCCGAATCTCCTTGAGCCGTTCGAGATGGGTCTCAAAAAAAATCCCGTCGGCCAACTGGTTTTGCCTTTGGTTCAGCTTGGCGATGTTGCCGCCGCACGCATCCATGTAAAACCGGTCATAAATGAGATCCACAAACTCCTGCACAGCCTTTTCTTCAACTCGCACATACTCTCTCTTCGACGACTGTTTGGCCAACCGTTCCAGCCGTTTGAAAAGCAGCCCGCAGATCTCGCTTTTCTCCCTCCTCTCCTTGATGCCCTTGACGACCAGACGGAACAGGTTTTCATAGCGGTGGGCCCTACCTTCCTGCGAAATGTCGGGCTTGTACAACTTGAGCGAAGCCAAGGCGATTTCCCGGGCCAGACTCACTTCCATCCCTCCCCGCATTTGATCGATTGCGCGGCAGGCCCGCACAAAGGGGTCGGCCGCATAGGCATGTTCCGTCAAGTGCCGCTTGAAGAAATGGGCACCGGCCATCGGATGCACATCCAGTTGGTGTAAAATGATAGATACGTTTTTGTCCGTCGGTTTGGAAAAATCGAGGGGGTTCACCGTTTGATGAATTTCCCAGACACAGGCCAGGCGTTTCAGCAGATCGTTCACTTGTCCGATCGGCACGACAAAATCCGTCGTTCCGCGCCGCTCAGGCCCCTCCAACAGCCGGGCCACTTTGTAGGGAGGGGCGTCCAGATGGATCGCATGTCGCACCTCCCGCACATCCGACATCATCAAGAAGGGCTTCTCCGTCACCCAGAGGCGAAAGCCATACAATTTGTGAAGGGAAAGTGCCGCCGACAGGGCCTTCAACCAAATCTCCTCCCGCGTTCGATCCGAAGAATTGTTGTAGTAGTCGTAGGTGAACAATAACACGTTACCGGGCGGACTGGCTTTCAGCACGTCTCCGTTCTTGGGAGGACGCCCCCGTTCTTCCATTTCCTGTTCAAAATAATCCTTGTACAATTGGAAATGATCACGCAGATGCTTCCGAAGCTTCTCCTGTTTCTCCTCCACCCAAGGATCCTGCCAAACGTGATTGATCTCCCCGCGACGGTGGACATAAATGGTGCCGAAGAAGTTCTTCAGATCATACTGCAGATCCAGCAACCTCTCTTCGGTGATCTGAAAGGAGGGAAAGGCAAACAAGTTAATCTGCCGCGACTGATCCCCTCCCGAAAAACTGTCCATGGAAAACACTTGCCGCAGAATAAACTCAAAAAAGCAGACGCCGCACCAATGCAGAGCCGCCACATCCCCCCTCTTACCGGGATCCCATCCTTTCGGCAGAATCCGGTTGCTGAACACATTGACGTTGTCCTGGATCACCTGCGCCTTCACCTTGGGTTCGCTTCCCGACAAGATTTTACGGTTACAAAGATTGCAGATGCGCTTTTGCGACCGTGTCTTCTTCTTGAGCAACTCCTTCATATCCAGAAGGTTTAAGTTGCGGACGGTCTCCCAGGAAACAATGAGCTGTTCCCGGAAATAGTTCTGAAGATCGTCTCCAATCTTCAATTCCTCATCGACAATTTCCATCATCTTTTCGGGCGTGATCTTTCCCTCGAGAAAATCCGCCGCTTTTTTTCGCACGGTCACCCGCCAATCCTCAATCGGCAGATGGCGGGCCGGTTTTCCGTCCACTTCGGTCTCCTGAAGAAAACGATAAGCCAACCAAATTGCTCCGTCGAACCGTTTGTTGTTGGTGTGCAGCGGATCCGGAACCCGGTTTGCAATGTCCTCAGCCGGTAGTCCGAGAAAATTTGCCAATTGAAGCAGCGCGTCCACCGCCGAAATTTTCTCCAGCCGCTGAACCAGACGCTGAAGTGCTGCCAAATACCGGGAAGTGTAGAACCACTTTTCACGAAACTCCTCGTCGAAGGAGGAATCGACCCCGAAAATCCGGTAAAGTTCGTCCAGATTCCTCGCTTTGTAGGCGGCAAGTTGGCTCTCCTTGAAATTCTTCTCGGGGAATGTCTTACTTCCTGAAGAAGATTTCATAAACAGCTCATGAAACATCCACGCAAATTCCCCGGGTGTCTGATTTACCAAAAACGCCAAGGGTTGACACTGCAAGGTGGGCCGATTGAACAACTTTTCCCAATCCACCTGATCCGCCTCTCTGATGGAACGGAAAAACAGGTGCGTCAACTCTGCCATCAGCGAATCCTTGTCCGGCAATTCTCTCCCGTCGAAGGTGATGTACAGCGTGCCGTCCCCGAAACGGAGCCAGGGGTAATAGCCGTACCGTTTCATCAGAAGAGCCATCCCGTTGTGCAATTGCGTGGTGATCATGCCGCGCATCTCTTGGACGCGATGGCAGACGATCCGCAGGTGTTCCGTCAACTTGGGAGGCAAAACCCTCCGGAGTTTTTCCTCGAGGGAATAAATCGTCCGGTGTTCCATGCACTCGGCGATGCCGATGATGGATGCGGTCTGATCCATCAGTTTCACCCAATCCCGAATGCCGGTCCAGGAATATCGATTGGACAAGGATCCCAAGTCCCCCAATTTGGGAGAAAAATTGGAAACCCCCGCCGCCCGCAGAAACGCAGCGGGAGGCAGATCCTCCCCCACCGCCCGGCTGAGCTCCCCTGCGACCCGCTCCAGCTCTTCCAGCGACAGGGCGTACTCGCTGGATCCCTTTTTTTCAACAGCCGAATCTTTGTGCAGATCGTGCAGCACAAAGGCGACCAGGGCGATTTTTAGTTCCTCTTCGGGGGGCTCAAAGCCGATCGATTCAAGGTGGCTCAGCAGAGCCAGACAGGCCTCCACCCCGGTGCGGATGTGATCCCACATGGACTGGTCCAGTAGATTGCGTCCCTGCCTGTACGACTTGGACTGGTTCGCCCAGTTATACGACTTGGCAATTCTCTCGGACAGATCCATTTTTTGAAACTCCAAGAGCAAGCGCTCGCTGAAAGACTTCAAATCCAACCCCTTTCACCTCCCCGAGTTCATTATCGTACGGACATTATTTGGAAGACAATCATCAAAAATCGTATAAACAAAAAAATCGGAATCGTAAAGAGTTCCGATTTATTACTGCTTCCGATAGAAATCCTTGTTGCCAAAAACGAGAAAAGCGGCACCTTTAGGTTAACTTTGGTACCGCTTATAAAACATCGTTTGTATCTCATCCCGCAATTCCCTTCGTTTCTCCGCCGGTTTCACCAATTCGACGGCACTTCCCCATCCCAGCACCCATTTCTTGATCTCCATCCAGCTGGTAATCTTGGGAAACACGATCTCCCCCACCGCTCCCCTTTCTCGAATTTCCCGGATTCTTTGGTCCGGATGCCACTGCTTTTCCCGTATCCTTTCAAAGACGTTCGGATCATAGATCCTTATCACATAATCCTGCTTAACTTTACTGTGCTCCGCCTCCAACATCTGCTTGATATATTTTTCGGCGTGATTCCGTTTGTATTCCCATATATCCGCTTTCTTTCTTCTTCCCAAAGAAGACGGACGAGAGATGCGCGAAATATCGCGGATTCGATCCAACCGGAGATGAATCAGCGGAAGATCCGGCCCATCCGGCCATTTGACTATTTTTCCGATCAGATAAAAAAGATGTTTCGCATAATAAACACCGTAAGGATCAAAATATTTGCGCCCCCCTCTGTGCTCAAATTGCAAAATTTGATCATATCGGATCGCCTCAAACACATCCTGCAGGGCACGATAAAAATGGGTGCGGTTCCTCGGGAAGCCATACTCGCTTACAAAATAAAAACCGGACCATTCCTTCAGGCGGCGCACATCCTCCTCCCGCAACACCGAATAGGTATGCTCCAACAACTCCTGATACGCCCGTTCCCCTTCGCCCTTCAACAGGGGCTGCACCTGCCTCAGGGCCAGAAAGAGATACAGCCGCACCTCCGGCGACAAATTCGCCACCGCCCGGGCAAAATTGCCCTGATAATAGCCATGTCCCCGGATAATATACTCCCTTTGATTCCGTTGATTAAACATTTTTTCGAGATATTTGATATCTCTGCGTATTTTCTCCTGGGACACCCCGTACCTTTCCGCCGCATCCCGGATCCAATGCCGTCGGGAATCCAGCAACATCTCGGCCAACATCGACAACAAACGCTCACGATGCCTCACATGGGCACGGTGTACCTTTGACATCCGCCATCTCCTCGCTGGAGCAATCTACTGACGGCAACGGTCGACCTCGACGAAGCCATCCTCTTGCCGAAGTGTTCTCATATCGACAGGGTGTAACCGGCTTTCACATGATCAAAGTGTTCTCATATAGTAACATTTTGCAAACGAAGATGGTGCAACATTAGTCACCTTCAATCTTCTTCACTAAGGAATTTTTAATTGTGACGGTAAAATGGCTCGCTGTCTGGATACCGTAAACCTGTGTTGCAATCCCTTTAGGTGTTTCCATTGTGACGCAGAAATTCAAAGCGCGTTGGATGCTTTTTTTCCAAGTTTCAATCCTCTTTATTGAGGTGTTTTCATTGTGACCTGGAGCGCTATAGCCAGCGCTTTTATTTCGTTCATGTTTCAATCCTCTTTATTGAGGTGTTTTCATTGTGACAGAGCAAGGCGAGTGAGTTCAATTTCCGGACGTACGTTTCAATCCTCTTTATTGAGGTGTTTTCATTGTGACGGCGGGCGCGGAGTTTCTTGGTAGAACTGGTTTCCTAAGCGATTTTCCGAACACCTCCTTAAAATGACCATTTTTTAGGAAATGCTATTCTTGTTCAAAAATGATCAAAGTGCTGTTTTCCCTTGTCTGACACGGGTTTGCACGTTTCCGAACATCTCCGGGGTTTTTGCCAAAGCTCCCGGTGTTCGGAAAATCAATTTTGTCATTAACTACAAGTCCCTAAATCAATAATGTTGCATTTTCACTATAACTTCCGGAAACAATTTCGTCAATTGAAAAAATGAATGTACCAAGATGGACTTTTTCTGAAAATGCTCCCTGCCACTAATCCGTCATATCCGTAAAAAACTTAGATTCTCAACGCCGCTTGGAACAAGGCCTATAGATGCATTTACATGCTTATACGCTGAAATAACACGAGCAGAATTCTTTGTGCCTATACATAAGCAATCAATTCATACCCTGACAGTGATCTGCAGAATAAACTGTTCACCATCATGAGCAATATGGTCTTCTTGGCCATTATTTCACAGCTTCTTTCAACCAGTTTTCCGGAACACTTCTGAAGAGTGCTGTATTTTCGTCTTCTTCACTGGATTGTTTTACGGAATGGATTTGATTATTTTTAAGCAAATTTTCTATAGTTCCAGCCCTTCCTTTAACCTTTATCCCGTAAATAATTCGGGTATCATGATTTGAAAGCTCTTCTAATTTCATTTCAATCGCCCGGCGTTTGGCCAGAGCATTGTTTCTTGCCTTCTCAGACAATCCCTCGTTTTTTTCAAATTCCTTCAATACCTCAATTTGTCTGCTCAGAGTTGATTTCATTATTTGGATGAATCTTTTCTCTGACTCTATCATGGATTCCTTCGGATTAAGAGAATATGCACCAACTGCAGTGTGGTCTCCAATGTCGATCATGTAACTCCAACCCTTGATCTCCAAATCATTCTTTTTTGCAAAATCGACGACCTCTTTAGCGGTCATTTTCTTATTCAGAGTGATTTGGGCATATACTTCTTTATTGTTGTCAACTCTACTAATCCATTTTTCGCCTATGCCTTTTACTTTGTCTAACTGGTTAACAAGAGCCGATTCTATCTTCTCCTCCTGTTCTTTTGTGTCTGACTCTGTTTGAGTGCTTGCAAATGCAATAGTTGTACCGATGATGGCGGCCCCCACGACCAAAGGAATAAACTTTTTCTTCATAGGATCCTCCTCCTGCAATGGCTCACACTTCCTTCTGGCTTACTGAACCGGTTCCCGGTTGCTTGGATGCGAGCGGAATACCGCCATTCCCACCTTTGTACCGTTTGTTTGTGATAATCCCATAAATGTTGAAATGCCGCGGGAGTTGTATTCCTCCATCCGCCGGCGTCGATGTAGGCGGCATCGCGGGACATGCGGTTGTGAACGACGGCGGTCCGCACCCCGTCCATAATCATGGGTGGGACGATGGGCATATGCCGATTCCTCTGAAGAAGTGCCATCCCCATCCCGGTCGATCGCGGACCGGGGCCACGCCTTTCACAGCCATGTGTGTGTTCCGGATGACGGGCAACTGGGGAAGTATAAGACCGCCGTCGTGAAGGCCGGGACAAATCTGGTTTCCGGTTGATGAAAAAACATCGGGATCGTATCCCGGACAGGGCGATGCTCGGGATGATCATGACATGCCGGTCGCGCCCGGAACCAGCATGGCCCATTTCCGCCGGGTGATGCAGATCCCGAAGAGAACGGCGGTCAGGATCGCCGCGCCCACAGACATCCCCGCCCGCTGGACGGGCTCCCAACCCCATTCAACTATCCGGGGATGCAATGGGACTTTGCACAGCTCCACCGCCTGTAATGTTGCGATTTCTATGCCAAGTCTTTGGACCGGGTCATGATCCCTTTTCGGTCAAGTATTTTGTTCCAGACACACCTCCGCCAGCACCTCAACCAGATGCAAAACGCGAATGCGGCCGGCCTCTCCCATCCGCTCCACCCCCAGCCTCATCTGCAGGTGACAGCCGGGATTGGCGGTGACGATGGTGGCGGCGCCGGTTTTCGCCGCCTCTTTCATCTTGTCGTCCAGGATCTTCATGGACTCTTCAAAGTGAAGGAGATTGTAGATGCCGCCGGACCCGCAGCAGCGGTCGGCCCCCTCCATCTCCACATAGACGGCCCCCGGAATGGAGCGAAGCAGTTCCCTGGGTTCCTCGACCACCTTCTGGACATGGCGCAGGTGGCAGGAATCCTGGTAGACGATGACCCCTTCCCACTCCCTCCGAAAGGCGGGCAGGCCGAACCGGACCAGCACCTCCGAAATATCCCGGGTTCTTTCCGCCAAACGGGCGGCGCGCTCCCGCCACTTTGGCTCATCCTGGAAAAGGCGGTCGTATTCCCGGAGCATCGCCCCGCATCCGCCGGCGTTGCTGACATAAATCTCCGCCCCCGACGCTTCAAAGACGCGGATGTTGGCCTTCGCCAGCTGTTTGGCCTCCTCCCGCATTCCCTGGTGGGCGTGCAGGGCCCCGCAACAGCGCTGGTTCTCCGGGATGATCACCTCCCACCCCGTTTGCCGAAGCAGTTCGACAGTCAAGCGGTTGATCCCGTGAAAGACTTCATCCATGATGCACCCTGAAAAAAGGGCCGCCCGTCCCTTTTTCCGCCCCTGGGCAGGCAGGAGCGCACCCCGCCGAAGCCGCGAATAAGGCGCCTCCACCCGGGGCAGCACCTTCCCCAGCTGATGGAAGGCGACGGACCTCCGCCGCAAAAATCCCGAACGCAGCATTAGGGATTGCAGGCCGGTTTTTTGAGACAGCCACAACAGCGTCCCCGCCATCCGCAACCTTCCCGGATGGGGAAGGAGATGGCGGAGCAGCGCCTCCTTCATCCTCTCCCCCAGCGGGGAGGGCGCACCCCTTCGCTCCTCGGCCACTGCCTCCTTCGCCTCCTCCAGGATCTGCCCGTAGGGTACCCCCACCGGACAGGCGGCTTCGCAGGCCCGACACCCCAGGCACAGGTCGATCGGCTCCGCCAGATCCCGGATCACGTCCGTTTTTCCTTCGGCGGCCAACTTGACCAGGTTGATTCTTCCCCGGGGGGAAGCCGACTCCTTCCCCATCGATTGATAAGTGGGACAGACCGGTAGGCAATATCCGCATTGCACGCACCGGAGGGCGGAATCCCACGCCTTTTCCTTAAGCAGATCCCTTCCCCTCATCGCAGGACCACCTTGGTCTGACCCGGGGCGGGAAATATTTTGCCCGGATTGAGGATGTTGTTCGGGTCCCAGGCCTCTTTGATCTTTTTCATCATCATCACGCCTTCCCGCCCCAGCTCCATCTCCATGTAGGGGGCCTTCAAGATCCCGATCCCGTGCTCCCCGGACAGGGTTCCCCCCAGGGAAACGGCCGCTTCGAAGATTTCTCCCACCGCCTTTTCCACCCGTTCCATCTCCTCCCGGTTCCGCTCATCGGTGATGATGTTGGGATGCAGGTTTCCGTCCCCCGCGTGTCCGAACACCACCAGCTGCAGCCGGTACTTCTCCCGGATCCGCTTCAGATGCTCCATCATCTCCGGAATTTTCTCGCGGGGGACCGTGGCGTCCTCGGAGATCTTCGTCGGACCCAATCGGGTGATCGCCGGGGAGACCATCTTCCTCGACATCCAGATCTTCTCCCGCTCTTCCTCACTCTCCGCCACCCTGCACCCCCCTGCTCCCTGCAGGAGGCACAGCTCCTTACAGCGATGAATCTCCTCATCCACCGCCAAAGGATGCCCGTCCACCTCGATGATCAGAATCGCTTCCGCATCGGTGGGCAATCCGTGGGGGCGGTAACTTTCCACCGCGCGGATGCAGGCATTGTCCATCAATTCCATCGCCGCCGGCAGGATGCCCGAGGACAAAATCCGGGTGACGGCGCAGCCGGCATCCTTCAGCCGCGGAAAATGAGCCAACAACGTCCTGCGGGCGGGAGGCTTGGGAATCAGCCGGAGGATCGCCTCGGTGACGATGCCCAGGGTTCCCTCCGAACCGACGATCAACCGGGTCAAATCGTAGCCCGTGACGTTTTTGACCGTCTTTCCCCCGACCCGGATCACCTCCCCCGTCGGCGTCACCACTTCCATTCCGATCACATACTCCTTGGTCGTTCCGTACTTCAGCCCCCGGGGACCGCTGGAATTTTCCAGCAGGTTGCCCCCGATGGTGGAAACGTGGGAGCTGCTCGGATCCGGCGGATAGAAGAGGCCAACCGCCTCCGCCTCCCGGTGAATCTCCGCCGTGATCACGCTCGGGGTCACGACCGCCAGCAAATTCTCCCGATCCACTTCCAAGCGCTTGGGATATTGCGACATGTCGATCACGATGCCGCCCTTGACCGGAAGGGGGCCTCCGCTCAAGGAGGTGGCCGAACCGCGGGGATAGAGGGGAATCAGGTGCTTATTGGCCAGACGGACCAGCCGGGCGATCTGCTCCGCCGTTTGAGGCTGCACCACCAACTCCGGCAAATACTGCCCGAAGGAGGCATCAAAGCCGTAGGTGTACCGGTCACCCAATCCGGTCAGGATTCGGTCCCCAGGAAAAATCGCCTCGATTTCCCGAAGGATTTTCGGATCCATCCGCAAACCTCCTCGAAACAGATATCCGAACAAGGCCCCGGAAGAAAACCCCGCGGCGTAAATCCCCTTCCCACCCTGGAACTCGCCGAAACATCGCGGAAAAAACCGGAGGGGGGAGCCAACCGATTCCCTCCCCGGGCTGTCACTTTTCAGTCGATGTCCAGCGGCAACCGGGGGTTGCGGGCCGGATCTCCTCATCGGAAAAGCCGCACCGGGCGATCCGACAAACCGGTTGGGGGTTTTCCCTGCGAGGGATGAAGGAGTAACGCTCTGCGATGGGCCTTTCTCATGGGCGTCACTGCCTTCCCGGTACGATGGGCCTTGCGGAAGCAAGAAGAAAGCATCCGTCTGATCGAACCCTTTTTGGACAACAAATGGTCTCCCGAGCGGATCGAACTCGGCGGAATCCCTTGTCAAAAGAACCGCCCGACAAAACCGGATCGCTCTTCGACGAACGTCGCTCCCTTCCGATTCAATTCCTGCCGGAAAAATTGGAGAGCATCGAGAAAAAACGATTCCCGATGCCCTGGAGCAAACCGGAGAGCAGATCGCCACCGCCCCTTTCCAGGCGGCGCCTCGTATGCAAGACGGACAGGTCACAACGGATTCAGCGGAGACCCTTCAGCGCCTCCCGCCACTCGGCGGCCAACGCTTGGGCCCTGGAAGCGAGCAGGACGATGTCCATGGAACAGGTGATGTACCGGATTCCCATCTCGGCGTATTCCACGACGTGGTCCGCCGTGGGAGCATGAATCCCCACCGTCTTCCCGCGGGCGCGAAGGCGCTCAGTGATTCGGCGGATGGTTTCGCCAAGGAGAGGATGGTCAAACTGGCAGGGGATGCCCAGGGACTGGGACAGGTCGGCGGGCCCGATGTAGTAGACATCCACCGAATCGCCGGAGGCGTCCAGGATTTCGTCCAGCCGCTCCACCGCCTCTTTGGATTCGATCTGGACGAGGATCAATCGCCGGTCTGCCGCTTCGGACACCTCGGCAAAGGGGAGCGTTCCGTAGCCGTCCGCCCGGCACCCGCCGGCCACCCCCCTCATCCCCCTCGGATGAAAACGGCCGGCCCGGACGACGGACCTGACATCCTCCCCGCTTGCCACATGGGGGATGATCACCCCCTCCGCTCCCAGATCCAAGGCCTGGCCGATCCGGGTGCCGTCCTTGCCGGGAACCCGGACAACAGCCGGAATGCCGCTCGCCTTGGCGGCGAGGATCAACTGGTCCAGCTCCGCCGTCCCGATCGGACCGTGCTCCTGATCGAGGTGGACAAAATCGAACCCGGCGGCGGCGATCGCCTCCACCACCATCGGATGGGGAATCCGAATCCAGGTGCCGAAAACCGCACCTTTCGAGGCCAATTTTTCCTTCAGCATTCTCCGCCCTCCTCCCCTCACGGATTGAATCATTCCTCCAAATCGGTCTTTTCAGATCCCTCGGGCGGCGGGGCGAAAGCGCCCGCTGCAGATCACTCAAACGCCACCGCCTTCTTTTCCCGGTCGCTGCGGATGGCGCATTCGATCACCCGGATCACGTCCCGGGCATCTTCGGGGGCGACGGGCACCGGGCGGTTCGAGGCAATCGCCTCCGCCATTTTCTCGTAAAAGGAAGCGTAATCTCCCGGCAGGGTTTCCACCCGCCCCCTTACCGAAAGTCCGTTCCAATTGATGCTAATCTCCCCGTGGTTCTCCTCCCGGTCCCTTCCGTATCCCGGATCCGCGGGAGATGCTCCCCGCTTCAGCTGATCCTCCTGAGGATCCATCCCGTATTTGACAAAGCTCCCCCGCTCCCCGTGAATTTGAAATCGCGGCCCCGGACTGCGCACCAGGGAACCCGAATGCAAAACCGCCTTCATCCGCCCGTAGTCCAACACCAGATGAAAATAGTCGACGGCCTTCGCCCCGGGGCGCTGCGCCTCCAAATCGGCCCAGACCCTCCGGGGCGGGCCGAACAACACCAAAGCCTGGTCGATCAGATGAGAACCCAGATCGTACAGGGTCCCCGAGCCCGGCAGATCCCATTCCCGCCAGCGGTCGCGGACTTTCGGACGGTAACGGTCGTAGTGGGATTCGTACAGGGAAAGTTCACCCAGGCAACCGGATTCCACCAGGCGGCGCACGGTGAGAAAATCGCCGTCCCACCGCCGGTTGTGGTACACGCTGAGCAAAACCCCTTGCCTGCGCGCCAGATCGATCAGCTCTTCCGCCTCTTCGGAGGTGACGGTAAAGGGTTTCTCGACGACCACGTGCTTGCCGGCGGCGATGGCCGCCTTGGCCAAAGGGTAATGGAGGGTGTTGGGAGTCGTGACGACGACGAGGGAGACATCCCTTCGGGCGAACAATTCCTCCGAGGTGGCGAGCACCTCCACCCCCGGATGATCCCGCAGCACCTTATCGGGCTTGCTGGAGACGACCGCCGCCAGTTCCATCCCCTCCACATGCCGGATCAGCGGAGCGTGAAACACCGCGCCGGACATGCCGTAGCCGATCAGGCCCACCTGAATGGTCATGCCTTATCTCCTCCCATTCTCTCTCCAGCGCCATCGGACGTTCATCCCATTTTGAAAAGATTGTTCTCCCTTTGTCACAAATCGCTGGTTTCTCTGTGATTGGAAACGATGAAAGGTGTGATATGCTGACCATGAACGGGGCTTCACAACCGCTGCCGTCCCGTCACGGATGCTGCCCGCGTCCGACAACGAAATCCGCAAGCCGTGAGGAGGCATCGAAATGGCAAAATATCAACCCAGACTGGATCTTACGGACTGGAAGCGGACGAGCGCGCAGGAAGTGGACAAAATCATGGCGATCGTCGCTCCCGAGTTGCATTCCTTCATCGAAGAGCACGCCTCTCTGAGCCGGTTGATGGACCGGGTCCGGGAGGGTTACGACGCCGAAATCTACCGGGAGGCTTTGAATCAAATCGGTCACGAGTTGGAACATCACTTCCTTTTTGAAGAAAAGTACATTCTCTCCCGCCTGGAAAACCACATTCCGGAGACGGAAGTGGGACCCATCGCCAAATTAAAAAGCGAACACGACGTCATCCGGAAACATCACAGGGAGGCGTTGGACATGTTTGAAGGCCACGATCCCGAAAACCCCTCCCAGGAACTGATTCAGAAAATGGGACTGCTTGCCTACCTGCTGAAAAAACACATTGAAAAGGAAGACCACTACCTGTTTCCCCTGTTCAGCGTGATTTTAACCGAGGATGAGAAGAAGGCGATCGCCAGAGACGTCAATCGGCCCTTGTAAATGTGCGTTGCCGGATGTCAGCCCTTCCCTTCCGTTCCCCTGGCGGCGAGGCGCCTCCCCAGCCAGATCGTCATTCCGGGCGCGACCAGAAACATGGTGAACAGCCGGATCATTTGGATGGCGGCAACCAGTGTCACATCGCGGCCGAGGGTGAGCGCGATGGTGGCCATCTCTGCGGCACCGCCGGGGATGGTGGCCAACAGGCTGGTCACCAATCCGACGGAAGTGACCCGGTAAAACAGATAGCCGAGGCCCAGGGAGATCAGCAGCGTAAATATCATGACGAGCATCATCGTCTTCCCCAACCGGACAATCCGGATCCAGGTGGCGCGGTCGAATTTCGACCCGACCGAGACGCCCAGGAGCATCTGGCCGATCATGGTATACGACAGCGGCGCCTTATCCAAATGAAACCACACTCCGTTGCCGATGACCCCCAGCAAAACGGCCAACAAAAAGGAAGCGGCGCGGAACCGGATCCGGGTGGACAGCCACCAGGCGAGCGTACCGATCAACAAAAGCAGCGGAGTCCAGGAAGCCCCGAGCCCAATGGAGGGTTCCGCTCCGCCGGAAATGGCCTCCCCGCCCGGGCCACCCGCCAACCAGGGGGCCAAAAACGACATGGAAACGATGATGAGCACGATCCGCGCCGTATGGTAAGTGGCGACGATCCGGGAATCCGCCCCGTACGCCTCCGAGTAGCTGATCATTTCGGAAGCCCCTCCGGGAACGCAGCAAAAAAGGGCGGTCATTCCGTCCAGATCGGACAATTTGAAAAGCAAATACCCCGATACGAACCCCAGGACCATGATCGCCAGAAGATAAACGATCAGCGGCACCGCCAGGCCGATCAGCGACTGATGAAAAGAGAGGGAAAAGGAAAAGCCGATGCTTACGCCGATCAAGGCCTGGGCCAATTGGGTGACGCCCTGCGGAACGGGCAAGGTATCGGAACGAAGGGTTTGCAGGAGAGCCGTCGCCAACATGGACCCCAAAAGAAACGGAAGAGGAAGTCCCAACAAAAAAAAGGAAACCCCGCCGATGGCGGCAACTGTTCCTGTGAATAGAAGACGCCTTGCAGTGATCATTCTCCCATTCCTTCTTCGGATCGGATCACCGGGGTGCTTTTTCCCACATCCTAATCGATGACGGGAAAAGGAGTCAACCTGTCCTTTCTCTTTGCCCGCCTTTGCTTCCCGGGAAGCGTCTTCTCTTTCTTTCACTCCTTCACTTCCACCCATCTCTTCGTCCGGTGGCTTTCCAGAATCGCGTCGATCAACACCATGATCCGGTGGCCGTCTTCAAAAGTCGCGAAGGACGGGAATCGCCCTCCTTCCTCCGCCGCGCGTCCCTCTTTCTTTCTTCTCACTTCTTTATAGAAGTCGATCAACAGATTTTTCAAACCGTCCGGCCACCCTTCCTGATGTCCTCCGGGATAATGGGCCATCGACGCGGCCGGCTCCGAAAGGATCGACGGATCCCGGAGCAGCTCCCGGTTGGCCTCATCCCGCTTTCCGATCCACAGGCGGTTCGGCTCCTCCTGGTCCCAGGCCAAACTCGCTTTTTCGGCGGAAATTTCGAAGTAGAGGCGGTTTTTTCGCCCGGCGCTCACCTGGGACACGGTGAAGACCCCTTGGATTCCTCCCTCGAAATGAACCATCACGATACCGCAATCCTCGGTGTGGATCGGAACCTCCTCCCGGTCCCCATCCTCGCTTTTCGCAAAGGTGGTCACCGGTCCCTTCGGCTTGTAACGGACGGGATGCACCGTCTTCAAATCGGCGAACACCTCCACGATCCGGCGTCCCAGCACATGCTGGACCGTGTCGCACCAGTGGGATCCGATATCGGCGACGGCGCGGGTGCTTCCGCTCTGCTCCGGATCGAGCCGCCAGTTATAATCCGTGTTGTAAAGCAACCAATCCTGCAGATAACCTCCCTGAACCAGATAAACCTCGCCGCATTCGCCCCCGGCGATCGCGGCCCGGGCCTCGGCCACCATCGGATAATGGCGGTAGTTGAAACAGACGCCGCTCACTCCCTCGCTCTTCTGCGCCCATTCCATCAGCTGCCGGGATTCCCGGCTGTTCAGCGCCAAAGGTTTTTCCGACAAAAGGTGCTTGCCCGCCTCCAGCACCTCGCGGTTGAGCGGAAAATGAAGGTGATTGGGGGTGCAGTTGTGAACCGCTTCCACCTCCGGATCGTGGATCAGCTGACGGGCATCCCCGTACGCCTTGGGAATGCCGAATTCCTTTGCCACCTGTTCCGCCCGTTCCTGACGGCTTGAGGCGATCGCCACCACTTCCACCTGATTCAACCGCCTCAGCGCCTCCAAATGAGACTTGGCGGAAAAACCCGTCCCGATAATCCCGACTTTGATGCCCAATGCCCTTCTCCCCTTTTTGAAATGTTCTGATGAATGATTTCA
Source organism: Planifilum fulgidum (assembly GCF_900113175.1). NCBI lineage: Bacteria > Bacillati > Bacillota > Bacilli > Caryophanales > Thermoactinomycetaceae > Planifilum > Planifilum fulgidum. The sequence goes on from NZ_FOOK01000001.1 coordinate 108,983, forward strand.
CCGGAACGGAAGGGAAAACTTCCTTTCCCACCAAGAAACTTTCCCTTCCCAAGACTTCAAATAACCCCTCTTTGCTACAGGTCCGGATCCCATGCCTGCCGCTCCCGCTCAACCCCTTCCCTCCATCCGGATCCACATGATCTGGTAGGGGGCGAGATCCGCCTGGCCGTCGACATGCCGATTGCCGATCACATCCGTTCCGGAGGCGTCCACCTTCAACGAAATCCTCTGATCGGACACATTGACCAGCGCCAAAATCCTCTCCCCCGTCTCCTCATGGAGAGTCGGTGTTTATCTTTAAAACGGCTTTAAAACAATGTTCGTGTATATGAAGTTCGTTTGCAGTTCCGTTTGCAAAAAAGACAAACCGAGATCAATCCACCAGACATGATGAAGGCCGGGTGTAATACCCAGCCCTCTTTCATTTTAGATCCACTTTACTGAGGTGTTCTTATTGTGACAGCAACGTCTGGGCTCTGTATGAAATCCCACAGGAGCAGTTTCAATCCTCTTTATTGAGGTGTTCTTATTGTGACAGTTATGGGAAGCCCATTCTCTTCGAGGACTTCCCATGTTTCAATCCTCTTTATTGAGGTGTTCTTATTGTGACGGGAATATTCGGGTTTGCGCTTTTCGCCATCAGCGTTTCAATCCTCTTTATTGAGGTGTTCTTATTGTGACCATCCAGTTAAAGGGCGGAATGTTGGCCATTGCCGTTTCAATCCTCTTTATTGAGGTGTTCTTATTGTGACAGCGGACGCTGAATCCCTTGATATGCTTGGACTTCTACGCCGTTTTGCGAACACCTCCTCCGAATAACCATAATTTAGTTGATTTCTCGCTTGTTTAAGAATGATCAAAGTGCTATTTTTCCTTATATGATGCGGGTTTTCGCGTTTGCGAACAACACCGGGGTTTTTACCGAAGCTCCCGGTGTTCGCAAAATCCATTTTTTTATAGTCAAAACCCCGGATAAAATGATAGGGGCACCACAGCAAGACAATTTTATTCTAAAGAGAAGGCCCGTAACCCGACGACAACGCCATGCGCTGTATTTACACTATAACTCTCGAGGACAATTCCGTCAATTGAAAAAACGGCTCCCCATGCACTTGGTTTTACATTTCGGATACGAGAAAGAACAAAAAAACCAGGGATGACTCCCCTGTTTGCATCCAAAGCGAAAAAACGGTACGTGAGCTTGCGTGCATCAGCCCTTACATCAGGCAGCATTCGTCTAAGTAACTGGAAATAGATGTCCTTCGTGTCATCTGGTTACGGTCCAGGCACTTCCCTTACGGCTTTGTCCAAATCCCACCGATGCCCCGCCATGTGCCGCTTCGTTTGGTTGCAACGGCAAAGACACTCCGCGGCCCATCCCATTCTTCCTTCCGGAAGGAATGACGGATGAGCCGTGCATGATGAGTCGGTTCGCCTCCATGAGGATAGGGCCGATGTCCCTGTTTACCCTTTGACGAACACGGTCTTGATCGAGGTGAAAAATTCGATGGCAGCCCGCCCTTGTTCCCGCGAATGAGAACTGGACTGTTTCATGCCGCCGAAGGGGGCCTGCAGCTCGACGCCGGCGGTCTCCGCGTTGACCCGGACCAGGCCTGCATCCACTTCGTCGATAAAGGACAGCATATTGCCGATATCCCTCGTAAAGATCGAGGCGCTCAGCCCATAGGGAACATCGTTTGCCAGCCTCAATGCTTCTTCCAGGGTTTCCACCCGGATCAGGGCCAACACCGGCCCGAAGATCTCCTCCCGGGCGATCGTCATGTCCGGCGTCACGTCTTCAAACACGGTCGGTTCCACAAAAAATCCGTCCTTCAGATGTCCTTCCTCCAGTCTGCGTCCGCCGCAGAGCAAAGTTGCTCCCTCCTCCACTCCCTTCCGGATGTAGGAGAGAACCCTTTGCAACTGCTCCTCGCTGACGAGCGGTCCCATCCAGGTTCTCGGATCCATCCCGTCTCCCACCTGGATCTCCTTCACCCGGCTCAGCAGCTTCTCCTTGAACGGATCGTACACGGCGCCCTGCACAAACACCCGGCTGGTCGCCGTGCACTTTTGCCCGGAGGTGCGCAGGCCGCCGCTGACGGTCGCCTCGACCGCCCGGTCCAAATCGGCGTCTTCCAGGACGATCACCGGGTTTTTCCCGCCCATCTCCAGCTGATATTTGGCGCCGCGGGCCACCGCCCTTTGGCCGACCCGCCTTCCCACCTCATTGGAACCGGTGAAGGTGATGCCGCTGATGTCCGGATGGTCCACGATGCCCTGCCCAATAACCAAGCCGCTGCCCATCACCAGATTGACCACCCCGGCCGGCAGCCCCGCTTCCTCCATGCATTCCACCAACTTGGTAGCGGTGACCGCCGCTTCCTCCGCCGGCTTGAAAACCACCGTGTTTCCGTATGCCAGCGCCGGCGCCATTTTCCAAAGGGGGATCGCCACAGGAAAATTCCACGGGGTGATCACCCCAACCACGCCGAGGGGCACACGGGTGGTAAACATCAGCCCCCCGCTGTCGGTGGAAGGGATCACATCCCCCACCTTCCGCATCCCTTCCCCCGCATAATATCGGAGAAGGGCGACGCCACGGGCCGTCTCCCCCTTGGCTTCGGGAAGCGTCTTGCCCATTTCCCGGGTCATCGTCTTCGCGATCTCATCCGCCCGGCGCTCCAGAATGTTCGCCATGCGGTGCAGAAATTCTCCCCTTTCCGGTCCGGACCGCTTCCGCCAAAAAGACAAGGCGTTTTTGGCGGCGGCCACCGCCTTCTCCAGATCGTCCCGGCCCGAAATCTGCACATAACCGACCACGTCGTGGCGATTCGCCGGATTGATGGATGCCTCCACCTCTCCGGTGGAAGCGGGAACCCATTTTCCACCGATATAGTTGAGATAGGTTTGAATCCCCGTTGTCATCGTCAAGGAAGCTTCACCCGCCTTTCATCTTTTCCGGAAATCCGTTGCGACCCCGGCCTTTCGCAGGCGTCAAAACGTGGGGCCGATTCTCCAGATGCCGAAATCGTGCTGTCTCAGGATTTCCGACTTGGTCAGCTTGCCGGAGCAAACCTGCAGGATTTCTTCAAAAATCCTCTTCCCCACCGATTCCACCGACTCCGTCCCGTCGATGACCGTTCCAGCGTTGAGGTCCATGTTCTCCTGCATCGTCTCGAACATCCGAGTGTTGCTGGCGATCTTGATCACGGGCGCGATCGGCGATCCCGTCGGCGTCCCGCGGCCGCTGGTGAACAGGACCAGCTGGGCGCCGCCGGCCACCATGCCGGTCAACTGCTCGATATCGTGGCCCGGCGTGTCCATCCAGACCAGCCCTTTTTTCGTCGGCCGCTGCGCGTATTCCACCAGTTCCTGCAGTGGGCGCGTGCCCGCCTTCGCCGCCGCTCCCAGCGATTTTTCCTCCAGCGTGGTGAGGCCGCCGCGGACGTTGCCGGGGCTCGGATTGCCGGTCCGGATATCGACCCCCATCGCGATCGCCCGGTTTTCCATCGCCTCGATGACTTCATACACCCGCTTGGCCACCCGATCGTCCACCGCCCGCTCGGCCAGCAGGTGTTCGGCGCCGATCAGCTCCGTCGTCTCCGCCAAGATGGCTGTTCCACCCCGGTCTACGATCATGTCGCTGACCACCCCGACGGCCGGGTTGGCGGACAGGCCCGAGCAGGCGTCCGATCCGCCGCACTCGGTTCCCACGATCAGTTCCTCGAAGCCGAAGGGCTCCCGGGTCAGGGCGGAAGCGTCCTGCACCATCCGGGAGGCGATCCGGGCCGCCTGCGCGATCGCCCCCAGCGTCCCTCCGTGATCCTGGATCGAGACTACTTCCACCGGTTTTCCGCTCTTCGCGATCTCGTCGGCTACGCTTCTAGCCTGGTGGGTTTCGCACCCCAGCCCCATCACCACCACGCCGTACACGTTGGGATGGGTACCCATCCCCACATAGGTACGGAAGGTTTGCTCATAATCGGCGCCCACCTGGGCACAGCCGTGCTGGTGAATAAAGGAGACAGTGCCGTGAACCAGCTCCGTCACCCGTTGGGCAGCCTGCGTCGCACAGGTGATGGTGGGCAGGATCAGCACGTGGTTGCGGACGCCCATCCGTCCATCAGGCCTCCGGTAGCCCATCAGCTCAGGAAGACTCTCCGCGCACAACCCGATCACCCCTTCCCCTCTTTCCCTCCACATTGTGGACGTGGACGTGCTCCCCGACCCGGATGTTGCGGGTGGCCGCGCCGATCACCTCGCCGTACTTCCGCACATCCTGCCCCTTTCGGATCGGCACCACGGCAAATTTATGTCCGAATTCGACGGCATCCCGCAACACCACCGTAAACCGGCTTCCCCTGCACGAGACCTCCACGGCGGCGCCTGCGGGAATCAGGGACAGGGCGACGGCCACCGAATCTTCCGGGTTCAACATTACCGCCCTGTATCCCTCTTCCATCCGGATCTCCCCTCCCGTCCGTCAGTACTGCGGGACCGGTGCTTTGACATAGTTAATCAGGGTTCCGATACCGGAAATTTCGATCTCGATCCGGTCTCCCTCCCGCAAGGTGAAATTGTCGGGAGGCACAATGCAGGTTCCGGTCAAAAGCACGGTCCCGTCAAAAATCGGGTTGTCCCGGATCAAGAAGGACACCAATTCCTCCATTTTCCGCTTCATCCGCCCCGTGGTCGCCGACTCCTCAAACACTTTCCGTCCGCCGCGATAGATGCGGCAGGAGATCTCGAACCGATACGGGTCCTCCACCGTTTCCGCCAGTCGGATCGACGGCCCGATGGAGCAGGAATGTCTCCATATTTTTGCCTGGGGCAGGTAGAGAGGGTTCTCTCCTTCGATGTCGCGGGAACTCATGTCGTTCCCCGCCGTGTATCCAAGAATCCGGCCGTTCCGGTCGAGCACCAGTCCCAACTCCGGCTCCGGAACCTGCCAAGAGGAGTCGCTTCGCAGATAGACCGGCTGATGGGGACCCACCGTCCGAGCGGCGGTCGACTTGAAAAAGATCTCCGGCCTCTCCGCTTCATACACCTTGTCGTAACAGGTCATTCCGCCTTCCCCGCCGCCGGATTCCGCATTCCGGGCATCTCTGCTCCGCTCGTAGGTGACGCCGCAGGCCCACACCTCGGGGGCCTCGATGGGAACCAGCAAAGCGAGTTCCTCGTAAGATCTGTTCAGCGGCTCCAAAGAAGAAAGCACCTGCCGCAACAGCATCAGCGGCGTTTCCCCCCGGCGCTCCGCCGTCCTTACCAGTTCCAAAAAATCGGTGTACGGCAGGGGATAAATCCGGCGATCATCGGTGACCGCGGCCAGAACGGGGGAATATGGATCGCTTAAAAACCGGATGATGCGCATGGAAATTGCCTCCGCCCTTTGGAATTAAACCGGGTTTTGATGATGGATGCCGTAACCCAGTTTTCGGGAGATTTTCTCCGCCGTCTGTTTGAGCAAAAGGATCATGCTTTCCAGCCGTTCCTCCTGAATCCCCGCGATGGGAGACGACATGCTGATGGCGGCCGCCACCTGACCGAGGTGATCGCGGACCGGGACGGCCACGCATTGCACCCCCGGCTCATTTTCCTGATTGTCGATGGCGTATCCGAGGGAACGCACTTTTTCCAATTCGACTCGATAAGTCCGTTCATCGGTGATGGTGTTGGGCGTATGCGGCACAAATTCATACCCGTCCAAGATGTTCCGGATCCCCTCCTCGCTCTGGAAGGCGACCAACACCTTTCCGACGGCGCTGGAATGAATCGGTACCCTCCGGCCGATGCGCGAGTACATCACGATGCCCGAGGTGCCTTCCACCTTGTCGATGTAGACCCCCTCTTTCCCGTCAAGGATCACCAGGTGAACGGTCAGTCCGGTCTTCCGGGACAGATCCAGCAGATGTCCCCTGGCCACCGTCCGGATATCCAGCGAATGGAGCACGAGATTGCCCCGTTCGACCAGTTTGAGCCCCAGCCTGTATTTGCCGCTGTCTGCGTTCTGATCGATGTAGCCGTGGGCCTGCAGCGTTTTCAAGAGCGAGTGGACCGTGCTCTTGTGCAGGCCGGTGCGGCGGCTGATTTCGGTGATCTTCAATTCGGTGCGGTGTTCATCGAACAGATCGAGTATCCGGAGAGCACGGTCGACAGCTTGAATGATCGGCAATCCCTTCACCTCCGGTCCTGTGCGGACCTTGTCCGTTGTTTTCCATTTCCGTCACTTCCGAAAAATCCGCTTTTGCCAATGTCCACCCCGGCTGGCGGGGTGCTCCGATGAAAAGCCGAAGCCTGACCCGCGCCGCACGGGCTGATGGAAAGGTTTGACCGCCGCCTTTTTCGGCGTGTACCCACGGCGCGAGCCGTTTTCGGAACCGGCTTCACCCCGCGCGCATTCTCACCATTTTACGGATGTACGGGAGCTAACGCAGCACTTGGTCCGGGCGCTTAGGATCGATCTCCGACCAATAGGGTAGCCCTTCCACATCGCCTGCCACCGTCAGCGCATAGGCACCGGTCCGGTTGCCCAGCCGGATCGCCTCCCGATACGACCAACCCCTGAGCAGTCCCGACAGAAAGCCGGCGGCAAAAGCATCCCCCGCCCCGATCGGATCGACAATCGGTTCCACCGGATATCCCTCCACGTAGCCCGTCTCCTTACGGGTTGCATAATAGGCGCCCCGCTCGCCCAGCTTGACCACCGCCGCGCGGGCGCCGTTTTCCAGCAGGCGCGCGGCGATGGCTTCCGGCGTCCGCTCTCCCGTGAGGATCCGGCCTTCATCTAGCCCGGGCAGAACGATGTCGCAGCGGCTCGCCACATCCATCAGCACCCGCCGGGCTTCCTCCCGGGACCACAACTTCAGGCGGATGTTCGGGTCAAACACCACCAAAAGCCCGTGTTTCTTGGCCAGTTCAATCGCCCGCTCCACCGCCGCCGCACAGCTTTCGCTGAGGGCCGGCGTGATCCCGGTGAGATGAAGGATGCGGGCTTCGCGGATATACGACTCATCCAGATCCTCCGGACTCATCCGGCTGGCGGCGGAGCCTTTCCGGTAATAGTAGACCCTCGGCTCCCGTCCCGCCTGCCGCTCCTTGAAAAACACCGCCGTCGGATGCCGATCGTCGAAGATGACCCGGGAGGTGTCCACCCCCTCCCCCCGGATGAAATTGCGCACGAACAGGCCGAACTCGTCGTTTCCCAGGCGGCTGATCCAGCCCGCCCGATGCCCCAGCCGGGCCAGGCCAATCGCCACGTTCGACTCGGCGCCTCCGATCGTCTTCTCAAAGGTGTTCGCAAAGCGGAGCGGGCCAACCGACGTGGGAATGAAGAGCACCATCGTCTCCCCGAGCGTCACAACGTCCAGACTCATTTTCCCGCCACGGGGGCCGTCATCCCCTCAACCTCCTTTTTCAAACGAAACAAACCTTGTTCGATCCGCTCCGAAGGGAAAGATCGCCTTCAAAGGGCTCCCGGCAAACGCAACACGACTTTCTTCTTACCTGCTCCGACGGAACGGTTTCGGCTACCGGAGCACGCGCCTTCCCTGGGGCAGGAGGACGTCGTTCCGATAATCCAACTCGGCCTCCTCCGCCACCGCCAGCGGTACCACCCCGTGCGCCGCATCGGTATGGGCGACCAGCCGGTTGCCGGCTGCCACCCGCCGCTGACGCCTGCGGAGGCGGGAGAGCCGCTGCTCGGCCAGGGGCTGTCGGGCGGCGCGGACGGAATCAAATTCGAACCGCAGTTGTCCGTTTTGAAAGGCCGATTCATCCAGGAACTGGATCTTCTTTCCCCTCAGATCGAGATACAGCAGGTCCCCCGTCTTCAGATAGAGAATGCCGCCTCCCTGCAGGGCTTCAGGCGTCATGTGCCCGATCGCCGCGCCATAGGTCACCCCCGAATAGCGGCCGTCGCTGATGACGGTGACCAGCCGCCTCAGGGTTCGGTTGGCGTTGATGTGCTGCATCGGGGTGAACATTTCCGGCATCCCGAAGGCGGCGGGACCCTGTCCGGAGATGACCACCGCAATTTTCAACACGTGGTTGTTCACCATGTGATCGTACAGCTCGTCATAATCCATGTCTTTCCATCTTTCAACATGCTCCGGCCCATTGTGCCTCAGCATGGCCCGCAGGTTTTGATGGCTGAAGCGGCGCTCCCGCTTCAAATGCTCCAGCAGATCCGGGTCGAGCAGGCTTCGGTTGGCATCCTCCTCGTTTTCGTAGTAGAGGACGAAGGCCGCTTTCTTGTCGAACTCATCCAGTTGGGGCGTCGGCATGCCGCTGATTTTGACCACCGCGCTCTCAAAAAAGTTGCCGGTAAGCACGTCCACCCCGCTGAAGGGACGCCGGGGCTTGGACAAAATGATCGGATTGTCGGTCACGCGCCCGGCGGAAAGCCCCTCCTTCCGCGACAGCCGTTCCCGCCACGTGGTGCCGGTGACCGTGGGGGCATCCAGATCCATCGGGACCCCGTTTTCCAGAAGTTCGTGGAACAGCGTCTCCATGCCGCGGATCTTTCCGCTGCAGCACTGCAGGGCCAGGGCGAAGATGTCCCGCCCCTCCGTCAGGCTGTAGTCGAACAGGTCCGGAACCGGGTGTTCCTTGTGAATCCGGTCGATGTCCCAGAGGCTGAACCGGTAGCCTCCGTACAGCATCGCCGCCACCAGGTGCATCATCAGGTTGGTCGATCCGCCGGATGCGCTGTGGATCCGTATCGCGTTCCGGACGTTGGCGGCCATGATATTGGACACGCCGAAGACCGGATCGTTGATCATCGCCGCCAGACTGTCGAGAGCCCGGTTCACCGCTTCCTGGTCCGGAGGCTCCGTCAACAGCTCCAGCGCCGGATGGACCAGACCGAGACCGGCCACCAGATGGCGCGAGCTGTTGCCGGTTCCGTTGAAGGCGCAGATGCCGCCTTTGCCGTCACAGGTTGCCACCGCCAGCCGCTTTTCGTAATCCTTGTGCTCTTCTTTCGTCAGGATGCCGCGCTCCCGGGCCCGCTGAAGCACTCCCTGGAAAGCGGTGTTTGAGGAGCACTGCAGGATGTAGGTCATCGTTTCCCGCAAATCCTGCGCGATGTCGTCCGCACCCTGTTCTTCCGCCCTCCTGGCCACGTTCTCCAGCTCCCTGCGCAGATCCGGCGGGATCGTCCCTCCCTTCAACACATGGGCCGGTGCAAAGGTGGCAAAGAAAGGAGCTTCCCCCCGCAAGCGGCGGATCCGGTCCACATGGGCCAGCGCGCTGACGACCCCGAGAGGCTGTTAGTCGCATCCCTGGATCACGAAAGCCCCGTGATAGCTGTGGGCCTCGATCTGATTCACCACCATCTCCGCCACCGCGTTGCGGCTTTGCAGGGAATAGCTCATCCCCTGGTTGCTCTGCGCCGTTCCGTCACACATGACGGGCGTGGAAAAGGAAAAGGGCACGCCGCCGTTCTGCCATATGCGAAGGGCCGCCCGGGCCGTCGTCAGATAATCCATGATGTGGGCGGGATGATCGGCGGACCCGCCGATGATGACGATCCGCGGGGCGTTGTTTTCCAGGCGGTCATAAATCGCCTCCAGCGTCCAGTCGGGCGCAGGCCCCTCATAGGCCGGCCCGAGAACCTGTTTGGCGCGGTCGAGCAATCCCGCCACGCAGATCGGCTCGTTCGCCTTTCCCTGCACGTTGTCCCGGTAGGGATTCACCGGGTTGTCGATGGTCGGATAACGAAGGGCCATTTTTCTTCCTCCTTGTCCCGCCTCCAGGCGGTGAAATGGCCGGTCCGGGAAGAAGCCGCGAAACGCTACCATTCCGCCACGGTCCCGTCTTCATTTCTCCAGACCGGGTTTTTCCAGTTGTGCTCCCGCCGCGCCGCCTCTTCGACGCGCTTTTCATCGATCTCGATGCCGAGGCCCGGTCCCCCGGGAATCTGCACAAAGCCGCCGTCTCAGCGGAACACCCGGGGATCGGCGACATCATCGGGCAAATCGCCGTCCCGGCTGTAATGGATGCCCAGGCTCTTCCCGGATGATCGCACCCCGGAAGGCGGTGTGGGGTTTGACGCGGTTGATGACAATCACCTTGTCGGCCGAATAAGCTTGCCTGTCGGTGTAGACCGGCAGGCCGCTCGCCAGCCTTCCCACCTCCACCACGTCCATGGAGGAACGGATCGGCGCTTCCACCGAATTTTCAGTAATGACCAACTGTTTCAACACCTCAATCTGCCCCTCCGCCGTTGCCCCCCGTGGCTGCCCATGGGAAAGCGATGAAGGGTTGACCACCCCTGGAACGGACGAGGCGAACCACTTCCCGGGTCATGACATCGATATCCACGCCGCGGCTCCCCACAGCAATCGCCACCCGATCCCCTTCTGCAAATCCGCTCCAGCACTCTTTCCGCCGCAACCGCTTCCCGCACCGCTTTCGGAACATCGGCCACCTCCGGAGCCGGGAAGGATTGCCGCACCTTCACCATTCGGGGAAGGGGAACGTCCTTGAGCAGTGACTCGATCACCCGCATGAAAAACGCCCTCACCTCCCTCCCGTTTTGCTCACCGGTTCCTCGCCTTCTCCACCTCTTCGAAGAGCTCTTTGACCAGGTCTTCCCCCAGCTTTTTTCTGTACTTTTCAATCACCGGCTGGATGATTTGTTTCATCTTTTCCCGTTCCTCCGGCGACACCTCATTGATCTTGATTCCCTGCTTTTTCAGTTCCTCCAGGGCTTCGGCGTTCGCTTTTCGGTTCAGCTCCCGTTCATACTTTCCGGCCTCGATCGCCGCCTCCCGGATCAGCTGCTGATCCTCGGGGGAAAGGCGGTCCCAAAAGGATTTGCTGACCAAGAAGACGAAAGGGGTGTAAACATGCTCGGTTAAGGAAAGATACTCCTGCACCTCGTAAAATTTGTTGGACACGATCGTCGCCAGAGGGTTTTCCTGCCCGTCCACCGTCCCGCTTTCCAAGGCCGTAAACACTTCGGAAAACGGCATCGGCGTCGGGTTGCTCCCCAAGGCTTTGAAGGCATCCAAGTGAACGTCCGTCTGCATGGTGCGAATCTTCAGCCCTCTGAAGTCCTCGGCCCTCTTCACCGGCCGCCGGCTGTTGGTCAGATTGCGGTAGCCGTTTTCCCAGTAGGTCAACCCCACCAATCCGTGTTCGGGCAATTTGTCCAAAATCTTCTGTCCCAATGGTCCGTCAAGGACCGCGTCCGCTTCCTCCTCTTCATCAAACACGAAGGGGAGATCGAAAATCCCGAATTCCGGCACGATGCCGACCAAAGGGGAAGTGGACGGAATGGTCACTTCCTGCACGCCCGCCTGAAGCGCCTCCGTCATCTTCAGATCATCCCCGAGCTGGGCGCTGAAATAGGGGCGCACCTGGATGCGGCCGCCGCTTTTTTCTTCGACGATCTCCTTAAATCGGTTGAGGGCCTGCCCCTGGGGGTGATCTTCGTTCAGACCGATTCCCGCCTTGATCACGATGGCCTCCCCCGCCGACCCGGAGGTGCCGCAGGCCGCGGTCACAAGGGCCAGGCAGAGAACCACACACACCGAACCCCACACCCGTTTCATCCCGGAATCCCCCTTCTCCCTGAGAATCACTGCCATCTCCCTGACGAAGCCTGTTCCATTACCTCCCGGTTGACGAGGTACCGCGGATATCTCCCGTGCTGCAGCACCTCCCGGACCGCCTCGGCCGCCTTTGTCCTGAGCTCTTCCATGGCCTCTTCCGAATACCAGGCCATGTGGGGTGTCAGGATCACCTGTTCCATCGACAGCAGCGGATGGTCCGGCCGGATCGGCTCCTCCTCCACCACGTCCAAGGCCGCCCCGGCGATCCATCCCTCCCGAAGGGCTTCCAGCAAGGCCCCCTCATCGACGACCGGTCCCCGGGAAGTGTTGATGAGATACGCCCGGGGCTTCATGCTCCGCAACTGCTCCCTGCCGATCATCCCCCGGGTTTCCGCCGTCAGCGGCGCGTGAACGGAAACGATGTCCGCCTCCCGGCACAACCGGTCCAGGGAGACGAGGGTCACCCCCCGTTCCTCGGCGACCGACCGGGGAACATAGGGATCATGGGCGATCAGGCGGAAGCCCAAGGGCTTCAATTTCGCCGCCAGGACCCGGGGAATGTTTCCGAACCCGACCAGACCCACGGTCTGACCACGCAGCCGGCGAACCGGTGCGGCCCTCTTGAAGTCCCACTCCCCCCGTTTCACCAACCGGTCGGCCGCGGTGATGCGGCGCGCCAGATTGAGCAGAAGAGCGAGCGCGTGATCGGACACCTCGTCGAGACAATAATCGGGGACGTTGGCGACACAGATCCCCTTCTCCGTGGCCGCCGCCAAATCGATGGTATTCACGCCCACGCCGTAGCGGACGATCACCCGGCACCGGTTCAGCGCCTCCACCACCCTTCGCCCCAGGGGGGCATACTGGTTGAGAATCGCGTCCGCATCCCGGCAGGCGGCGATCACCTCCTCCTCTGTCCGGCACTGGACGGGAATCAGCTCAAAAGGGCCGCCGCCAAGCACCTTTTCCTCGTACCGCAGATCGGCAAATTCCCAATCGGTCACCACCACTTTCCACCGTTCCAAGGCGGTCACCTCCCATCAGGTCAGCCACTCCAACGGAACCGTGACAATTTGGGGAAAGAAGACAAGCAGAAGGAGGATGGCGATCTCCACCATCAGAAAAGGCCATAATCCCTTCACCAGCTCGCCGATGCTGATCCGGCTGATGCCGCATCCGACATAGAGCACCGTGCCCACGGGGGGAGTGATCAAACCGATGCAGAGATTGATGACCATGATGATGCCGAAATAGACCGGATCGATCCCCGCGGCTTTGACAATGGGCATCAACACCGGGGTCAAAATCAGGATTGTCGGGGTCAGATCCATCACCATGCCCACCGCCAGCAGCAACAGGTTGATGAGAAGCAGAAGCAGGAGCGGACGGTCGATGAGGGGATTCAAAAGTTCCGTCATCCCCTGCGGCACGTTGGCGACGGTGATTATCCAAGCGGAGACGATGGCCGCCGACGCGACGAACATGACGACGCTTGTGGTTTTCGCCGACCGGATCAGGGCGTCGTACAGCTGACGCGGCCCGATGTTGCGGTAAACGAACATCCCCACGAACAAGGCGTAAAAGACGGCGATCACGCCGGCCTCCGTCGGGGTGAACACCCCTCCCCGCAATCCTCCGATGATAATCACCGGCATCAGCAGAGCCCAACCCGCTTCCTTGGTGGCGGTCAGGATCTCCTTCACACTTTTCCGCGGGGGCAGCTCCGCCGTTTCCTTGCGGGACATGTAGAACCACACCAGCATCAAGCCGACGGCGATCAAAAGTCCCGGGACGATTCCGCCCATGAACAGCTGGGTGATGGAAACGCCGCTCACCACGCCGAAAAGGATCATGGGAATGCTCGGGGGAATGATCGGGGCGATGATTCCGGCGGAAGACACGATGGCGGTGGGAACCTTTTTGTCGTATCCCCGTTCCACCATCATGGGAATCAGGATGGCGCCCAACGCCGCCGTGTCGGCGACGGCCGAGCCCGACAGACCGGCGAACAGGACGCTGGCGATGATCACCACATACCCCAGCCCTCCCCGGACGTGGCCGACGAGGGTCATCGCGAACTGGACGATCCGCTTCGACATTCCCCCCCGGTTCATCAGCTCCCCGGCGAGGATGAAGAAGGGGATGGCCATCAGGGCGAAGTTGTTCGCCCCGTTGATCAGGTTCTGGGCGACGATCTGACTGTCCAGCATATTCAGGGAAACCATCAGCGCGACGGAGCACAGCATGAGAGCAAAAGCGACGGGAACACCTGCGGCCAATGCGGCGAACAACGCGGCGAGAAAAACCCACAACATGTTTTGCGCCCCTTTCCGTGCCTGTCAGTCCGCGTCGGCATTTCCCTCCGACAGAGAGAAATCCGATTCCCCGCTTCCGCCAAAAAGAATCCGGAACAGGCGAAGGATGACGATGGCGGCCATCGCCAGGCTGGTCACCACTCCGACCCCGTACACGAAGCCGAGGGAAACGCCGGTGGCCGGAGCCTTTGACGCCATGTTCAACCAGGTCATCTTCCAGCTTCCGTCAAAAACGAGCCACAGGACGTACAGGACCAGAGAATGGCTGATGACGGCAAAAAACTTCTTCCATCCCATCGGCAACCGTTTGATCACGACGTCGACGGCGAGATGCATCCGTTCCTTCAAGGCGGCGATCGCCCCGAGGAAGACCATCCACACGAACAGAAAACGGGACATCTCTTCGGACCAGGTGATGCCGGAGTCGAAAAAATAGCGCAGCACCACGTTGAGAAAAACCAGTACCGACATTCCCGCCAGGGAGAGAGCGATCAACAAATTCAGCAATCCCTCGAACCAGCGGCCCGTCCTTTCCATTAAGCGCTTCATCCGCTTCCTCCTTTCACGGGCTCGTCTTCCGGACACAGCCGATCAAAGTTCTATATGATAAAACTACGTTCTTCTCTGACATACTGCTAAGGCGTCAATTTCTGAACGTTTTATATTATAAAACAGTGTTTTGTTTTAACGATACAATTTTCCCTAATATTCATATAACATATGAATTTTGTTTAAGTCAATAATAGTTGTATAATTCGAAATAATAAAGATCTATTTCGCTCGAAAGCGGGAGGGATCCGCTGCTAAAAACTCGGACTGCCGCCATTTTTCCTGACGGCCGTTTGTCCGGCGCCGGATTCCTCTCTCCTCACTTCAAAAGAATGAAAACCGATTCAAAACGGTCTTGAATTTTGCAAACCAAAACTCTATGGTCAAAAATGGGAGGAGATCACTCATGAAATGGATAGATTCATTGCGGAAATTGCTGAAGGAAGATCAGGTCACGGTCAATCCGACGGAACTGGAACGGCACAGCCGGGACGAATCGTATCACGCGCCGCATCTTCCGGATGTGGTCGTTTTTCCGGAAAACCGGGAGGATGTGAGCCGCATTCTGCTCTTTGCAAACGAACGGGAAATTCCCGTCACCCCCTTCGGATTGGGAAGCAGTTTGGAGGGACACGTGATTCCGTACCAGGGCGGCATCTCCGTCGATTTTCAGCGCATGAACAAGATCCTCGAGGTTCGGCCGCAGGACATGCTGGTCCGCGTGCAGCCCGGCGTGACGAGGAGCCAATTGAACGGGGAATTGAAAAAATACGGGCTGTTTTTCTCGGTGGACCCGGGAGCGGACGCCACGCTGGGGGGAATGGCCGCCACCAATGCGAGCGGAACCACGGCCGTCCGCTACGGCGTGATGCGGGATCAGGTGAGGGATCTGGAGGTGGTTTTGGCCGACGGCCGGATCATCCGCACCGGCGGCCGGGCGGCCAAATCCTCCTCCGGTTACCATTTGACGGGCCTGTTCGTGGGTTCGGAGGGAACCCTCGGCCTGTTCACCGAATTGACCCTCCGGGTGTTCGGCATCCCGGAGGCCATCATGGCGGCGCGGGCCGTGTTCCCCACGGTCAAGCAGGCGGTCAACGCCGCGGTGTCCATCATCTCCTCGGGGATTCCGGTGGCCCGGATCGAACTGGTGGACGCTCTGTCGATGAAATACCTGAACGAGCACAGCGAAACCCGCTACCCGGTGGCTCCGACGCTGTTTTTGGAATTTCACGGAAACGAGGCGGGCCTGAAAAGGGACATCGCCTTCGCCGAGGAACTGGCGCAGGGAGAGGAATGCCAAGGGTTTCAGTTTGAAACCGACACGAAGGCGAGGGCGAAACTGTGGGAAGCGCGCCACCATCTGGCCTATGCCTTCATTCACCGGTCCCCCGGCAAACGGCTGATGGTGACCGATGTGTGCGTTCCCATGTCGGAATTGGCCGGCGCCGTGGAGCACGCCCGGCACGTGCTGAATCAGGAGAAAATGGAGGGAGGCATTCTCGGCCATATCGGGGATGGAAACTATCACGTGCTGATGATGATCGATCCGGCGGATCCCCGGGATGTGGAAAAAGCCGAAAAGATCAACGCCTCCATTGTCGAATACGCCCTCGACCGGGGAGGCACCTGCACGGGGGAACACGGCGTCGGCGTGGGAAAAATCCGCTACCAGCGCCGGGAGCACCGGGAAGCCCTGGACGTGATGATGAGCCTCAAGCAGGCCCTGGATCCGAAGGGAATCCTCAATCCGGGCAAAAAGTTGCCGCCCCGATAAGCCGCCTGAAAACACGAAAGGGGTGCCGCGCTCGTTTCCACGCGGCACCCCGTCAGTTTTGCGGTCGAAAGAGAAAAAAAGCGGCGCCCGGGGATAGGAGGGCAAATCGGGGACGCCCTTGAAGGGGCCGGAAGGAGACGCGGCCCGAAATTCAGTTGTCATCCCCCTCGAGGTACCAGGAAGCGGAGGAATGGACCCCCTCCTCGGTTTCTCCGCACCACGCCCCCTCCAATACGCCGATAAACCCTTCAACGGACCTAGCCTTGAGCAGGGACCGGACCAGGGCGGGGCTTTCGATGATTTTTCCCAGCAATTCATAAAGGGATTGCAAATCCTCCTGGCTCTCCCGCTTCACGGAAAGCACGAGAATCAGTTGGACCGGCCTATCGCCCCAGACGACGGGCTTTTCCAGGGTGCATACGGCGATGAAGGTCTGATCGGACCGGGGCGTGATCGGATGGGGAACCGCCACCAGATTCCCGTAGGCCGTCGGCGCCACCTTCTCCCGGTCATGGATCCCTTCCAGGAAATCGGGGTCCACCATGTCCTTCTCTCGCAACCGCTCGTGCATGAAGGAAAGCACCTCCTCCCGGGAGGAAAAGCGCCTTCCCAGAAACAGAAGATCCTTGCGGAAATAGTGAATCGGCCGACTTTTTCGCTCCAGAATGTAAGATTCGATCCGGGACAGATCCGGGTTGCCGATGACGGCACTCACTTCCACCACGGGAACCGGCAGGGATTCCGAAATGGGAATGGAGCTGATCACAAAATCGATGTCCCGCAAATCCCACCGGTGCAGATTGTAATATTCCGTCGTCCCCACCACATCCAGGCGGTTTCCGAAGCGATTTTTGATCTTGTAATAGATCAATTGGGCGGTGCCCAGTCCGGAGGCGCATACGATCAGGCAACGCTTGGGGGCGGTGGTCGATTTTTTTCTCTCGATGGCGACTCCGAGATGCAGGGCCAGATATCCCACTTCATCCTCGCTGATCTTGATCCCGGTCTCCTCTTCGAGGGCCATCCCCGCGATCACGCCGGCCTCGAAGGCCAAGGGATAATGCTTCTTGATGTCCTCCAGCATCGGATTCCGGATGTTCATCCCGTACTTGTACCGGTGAATCGCCGGTTTCAGATGGAGGGCGAGGTCCATGATCAATTTTCGGTCCTGTTTCAGGTCGATCTCCAGCTCCGACTCGATCTTGTCCAGGGCGGCACGAACCAGTTGCAAAATTTTCTCATCCACCACCTGTTCCGGCGGGAGCGTACCGCCCTCATCCGGCATCGTCATCTTGGTTCCCAAGAGGTGAATCGCGACATAGGCGATCTCCTCCCGGGGGAAGGAAAGTCCGAAGGCGTCCTCCACATCGCGGACGATCCGCCCTGCCACCTCGTATTCCCTTTGATTGATGATCTCCTTCAGGTCCGCCGGATACAGCGTCACCCGATTCCCGCTCCGAATCCGCCGGCAGGCGATGGCGATGTGCATCTGCAGGTTGTGGACGGAAATGTCGGAGATGGTGATGCGGTATGCTTGAATGTGTTTCAGGATGATCTGACGGATCCGCTCCAGTTCCTCCCGGGGAAGGGGAAGCAGGGGGGAATCCTGCGCCGTGTGCCAGCGGTCCTTCCGGGAAAACAGGGTGTCCGCCATGCAAAAGCGAAGCTTCATTTCCCTGCCGACAACCTTCAGTCCGTAATGGGGGCGGGAAATCAGGCGAATGTCGTATTTCCCCAAGCGCTCTTTCACCAGTTTCAGGTCGTTTTGGAGCGTCGATTTGCTGACGTAGATCTCATCGGCCAGATCCTCCAGCTTGAGATAACCGTCGTTCAACAGCAGCCGCCGGATGAGATGGGACACCCTCTCCTCCGGTGTCATGGGGAGCCTGTGACCGGGGGCCTCGATGTGGGATTGAAGAAATTGGCGGAACAGGCGGTCCTCCCGGATCACCAACCGGTAGCCCTTCCCCATCAGGGATTCCACCCGGGCGCCGTGCCGGTTCAGGATCTCATCCAGGCGTTTGAGATCATTTCGGATCGTCCGCACCGTCACCCGGTTCACATCGGCCAGGTATTTGCCGGTCACCGGAGAGGAAGCCGCCATCAATTCCCGCAAAATGCGTTGCATGCGCCTCGTCAACATCTCTTCTCACCTTGCTCCGAGCTCGTTTCCCCAAAGGACCCCGCCGGCGAAGGGTTCAAGCCCCCTCTGTTTCATCACATCTGTTTAATCAAAACCGTTGTTTTGCGCCACCTTGCGAAACCACTCGGCGCTCTTTTTCGGCGTTCTTTTCTGGGTTTTGAGGTCGACGGAGACCAGGCCGTAGCGGTTTTTGTAGGCGTTCATCCAGGACCAGTTGTCCATGAACGTCCACAGGTGATAACCCTTTGCGTTGCAGCCCTCCTGGATGGCCCGGTGCAGCCAGATCAGGTGCCCGCGAATAAACTGAATCCGGTAATCGTCCTGGATGACGCCGTCTTTGAGAAATCGCTCCTCGTCTTGAACCCCCATTCCGTTCTCGGAAACATAGGATTCGATATTGCCGTAGTTCTCCTTCAGATTGATCAGGATGTCGTAGAGGCCCTTTTCGTAGATTTCCCATCCCCTATACGGGTTCATCTTTCTGCCGGGCATTTCGTAGGGATCAAAGAACCACTCGGGCATGAAGGGGGCGTAGGGATTGGGCAAATGCTCCTTCGCCTTGACGCGACGGGGCTGATAATAGTTGATCCCGAGCAGGTCCACTTTCCCTTCTTTCAACAGCTCCCCGTCCCCCTCGCGCGTCTCCGGCAACTGGCCGTGTTCCCGCAGGAGGTCGATCAGCTCCCGGGGGTATTCGCCCAAGACCGCAGGGTCCAGAAAACTCCGGTTAAAAAACAGGTCGGCGATGCGGGAGGCCTTCAGATCCGCCGGGTGGGAACTCCTCGGGTAGGAGGGGGTCAGATTCAGAATGATGCCCACTTTTCCCCGGATGCCCGCTTCCCGGAACGCCCGGACCGCCTTGGCGTGGGCCAGCATCGTGTGATAGGCCACCTGGGCGGCCCGCTTGAAATCGACGATGTTCGGGTAGTGGAAGTCATACAGGTAACCGCCCTCCACGGGGACGATCGGCTCATTGAAGGTAAACCACTTCTTCACCCGGTCGCCGAACAGCCGGAAGGCCGTACGGGCGTAAGCCTCATAGGCATCCACCACTTCCCGGCTTTCCCATCCGCCCGCCTGTTGCAGCTCCAGGGGCATGTCGAAGTGGAAGAGGGTGACAAAGGGTTCGATGCCGCAGGCCAAAAGCTCATCGATCACGTCGTTGTAAAACCGGACCGCCTCCGGATTGACTTCTCCCCGTCCCCCCGGAATGAGCCGCGCCCAGGAGATGGAAAACCGGAAGGAGTTGTGGCCGATCTCCTTCATCAAACGGATGTCTTCCCGATAGCGGTGATAAAAGTCGGAGGCGGTTCCGGGGCCCACATTGTCGTAAAAGCGATGGGGCTCGATTTCATACCAATGGTCCCAAATGGTTTTTCCCTTTCCGCCCTCCGCCGCCGCTCCTTCGATCTGGGCGGCCGACGTGGCGCTGCCCCACCAGAATCCCTCCGGAAATCGGTATTTCACGGACATGCGGTTTCCCTCCGAATTCTTCAGGTGTTTCGTGCCCTGCTCCGATAGAGTTCGATGATCTCCACCGCCAAATCCCGAACCGTCATCGACGTCATCAGATGATCCATGGAATGCATCAGAATCACATTGACCGGGGTCGCTTTTCCGCCCGCCTCCCCGTGGAGCAGCCGGGTCTGGTAATCGTGGGCCTTGCCGAGTTCCCCGCCGGCTTCCTTGATCAGCCGGTCCGCTTCCTCAAAACGGCCGGCCTTGGCTTCCTGGATGGCCTCCATCGCGTTGGATTTGCCGTTTCCAGCGTGGAGGATGATCTTAAAGGCGGTTTCAACGATGTCATCCATTTGCCGAATCACTCCCGTGGTCAGTCTCGAACTGCGGCTTTTTGCGCGGCTTGACTGCTGCTTGAATCTCCTTTCTCCCTTTCATAATACTGCTTGTCTAGGATTTTCAGGAAGGGCCACCAGATCGCCATCACGACAAACAGGTTGAAAATCTGCATCACCGCTCCCTGCCAGGAGTTTCCGGTCGCCAGAAACCCGCTCAAACCGATGGGTGTCGTCCACGGGACGATCACGCCGGCGGGCTTCGGCACCAGCCCGATCGACATCGCCGCATAGGTGATGATGGTCACCACCACCGGCGCCAACAGCCAGGGAATCAGGACGAGGGGGTTCATGATGATCGGCAGGCCGAAGATGATCGGCTCGTTGACGTTGAAAAGGCCCGGGGGCGCCCCCAATTTGCCCAGCTCCTTGATCTGCCGGCTGCGCCCGATGAGGAAGATCAGGACGATGACGGCCAGGGTCATCCCCGATCCCCCCATGCCGACGAGGAAGGTGTCGATAAACTGTTTGGTGATGATGTTGGGAAGCTCCTCCCCGGCCTGGAACGCCTTCAGGTTTTGGTCGTTCAGGGCGAACCAGATCGGGTCGAAGACGGAGTTGACGATGATCTGGCCGTGCAGGCCGAAAAACCAGAAGAACTGGACCAGAAGCACCGCCACGATGGTCGCGGGGAGTCCGCTTCCCAACACGGTCAAGGGCTGTTGAATCACGGTGTAGATGAAGTTTTGGGCGGTTTCAAAGGGGGTGTAGCTGAAAAAGATGCGGACGATCAGGAAGACGGACAAGGTCAGCGCGATGGGAATCAGGGCGCTGAAGGAGCGGGACACCGCATCGGGCACGCCCGCCGGCATCTTGATCACCCAGTTTTTCCTCACAAAGAACCGGTACAGCTCCGAAGCGATGAAGGACGTGAAAATCCCGAGGAACAGACCCTCCGCCCCCAGAACGGACGTGGGAATGACGCCGGTGACATTCTCCAGCACCTGGGGCGTCATGATGAGAAAAGCCGCCAGGGAAACCACGCCGCCGTAGATTCCCTCCAGCCCGTAATGTTCCGTCAGCTTGTAACCGATCCCGATGATGACAAAGAGGCCCATGATGCTCAAGGTGGCCGCCGACGCCGGTCCGAGGGCATTTTGATAGGCGGCGTACGCCTCTTCGCTCAACACCCGGTCCAAAAAGGGAAAGTTTGCGATCACGACAAAAATCGACCCGAAAATGATCAGGGGCAAGGCCACCATAAACCCGTCCCGGAGAGCTGTCAGATAGCGGTTGTTATTCAGCTTGTCCGCGAGGGGCAAGAGCAGGTTTTCCAAAACACTCATCCATTTGTTTTGATTCATCGGGACTCCTCTCCCTTTTTGATCAGCTCAAGGGCTTTATTCAGCACGGCTTCTCCGTCCACACGGCCGTAGGCGATCGGATCGATCGCTTCGATGGGAATCCCCAGGGCCTCCCCCTCCTGGGAGAGCTTTTTGATCAGGAATCGCATCTGGGGACCCACGAGCAGCACATCCGCCTTTTTCATCTCCGTCGCCGCCTTGTCCTGGGCCACGGCCCAAATTTCCACTTCCAGCCCCCGGGCTTCGGCGGCTTCCTTCATCCGGGAAACCAGGAGACTGGTGGACATGCCCGATGAACAGGCCAAAAGAATCCGCTTCACCTTTCATCCCTCCCATCCTTCTCCGGAACTTTTCGGTGATTCTGCCCCTATCTTCAAACTAAACCGGAAGCGCTTCCAACTGAACCCATCTTTTTTCCGGCAGATGGGGGAAATGGTTGGATCATCCGACAACGATCCTTTTCCCCAATCCATCAGCGTCTATCATCTGCGCAAAAATAAAAAGGCGTGGTCATATGCCCTTTCCTATGACATTTCACCACACCAATCCATCAAACTCTCTATATAGTGTAAATGAATCCAGTTGAATGACACGGGGAAAGGAGCCGAGAAGGATGGCAAACGGCAATAACGACCAACAAGCCGAACAGTTTGCCCGCCAACTTGAACAACGGATTCAGCAACAAATCTTGGATTCCATCAGCCGACTGTTAAAGGAAAACAACCCTCCCGACCAAGAACTTTCCCGGCCCACCGCTTCCCAACCGATCAATCTAACGGCTCTCTCCGCACCGACGCAGAAAAGGCAGCAACTTGAAAACGTCCTGAACGGTGTCGACAAATTGGTCAGCAACGCGATCCATTTCGGATTGAGCGTGATCGCCAGACAGAATAAGGGGTATCTGGAGCAGATCCAACAACAATTAAAAGCGCAGATGCAAAACAAAACTTCCTCCAATAAACAATAAACGGGAGAAATCCGATCGCGCCTCACCCCCCTCGAAACCTCCCCCCAAATCGCCCTTTCGGGTAGATAGCGGCACGTTCCAACCGCAAAACTATCAACGGCGACGAACGCCACGGCCCAAACCATCCCCCGTATGATCCGGCGGATTGGGCATAGACAGCAAAACAATCTCTTCAAATGGCCGAACCTTTCTTCCTTGCAAGTAATATAGTATATCGTAAGCGAAAAGATTAGACGAAATAGGTTGCTCAATTAGTGACGGCAATTCTCCAAAAGCAAATTGGCAACGGCGGCATCATGGTCCGGTCTTCAAACCTTCTCATCATTCACGGTTAAAAGAACGAAAACCCGAAAAGGGCAAGGAAGCCAGACCGCGGTTGGTTGATGAGCATCATAGAAAGGGGGGTTTTCCATGCATGCCAGAAAAGCAAAGAAAACGCGCGGCCGCATCCAGCACAGCAAGCGGGACCCCGGCTATCTGCGTCTGCTTATCAGGATCCATCGTTTAGAAAAAAAGATTATCCGCCTTGAACGGGCACTTGCCAAGGTGTCTAACTTCGCATTTGTGGGACCGGTCAGCGGAGTGGGCAATGTCATCGTTCAAACTCCGACAAACCTCGGCGATGCCAGCCTCCTCAGAGGCAACCGAAACTCCGCCACCAACACGGGATAACACCGCCTTCCCCGACAAACCGTTTTCCAACCCTCCAAGGACTGATTCCTTGAAAGGAGGTGAAACCCATGAACAATCTGAAGCTGGGACAACAACCGAATCTGGGACAACTCGATTTCGTTCGATCCCTGTTGGAGAACCAGTCAAGGATCAATCCCCTTCAAATGCAGCCGGATGTGGGCAACATCGTCGCCAAAGTTCCCGAGCTCGTCCAAAGTGTGTTGCAATCCGTCACCAGGCTTTCCGCCGCTAGATCCTCCGGGAACACTCCTCCCGCCGCCATGAATCTCATGAACATGGCAAAAAACCTCCCTGTCAACACAAATCCCATGGCCCCGGCCAATCCCGATTTGACAGCCCAAACCTTAAAAGGAGGTGAAAAACATGGCCTGCCGTAAGAACAATAAAATCGTGGTCATCTGCGGGCATCGCAGGCGCCGCCGCCGTCGCCTCAGCTTGGAGCGCGTTGAGGCGGAAGTGGAAAACTTCGCCGCAACGGGCGCCATCAGCGGGACTGCCAATGTCTTAACTCAAGTGCCGACCAACTTGGGTGATGCGGTCGCGATCGGCAGAGGCAGCGGCAACTCCGTCACCAATACCGGGTAATGTGGGGGCCATTCTGCCCTTTGTCAGCCCCCTCCTTTCAATCTGATCAGGAGGTGAGCCAATTTGGCTTGCAGAAGGAAGAAAAATGTGGTTGTGGTCGTTTGCGGGCAGCGCAGACACCGCCATCGTCGTCTGTTTGTCGGAGGCGCTGAAGCGGAAGTGGAAAACTTCGCCAGGACGGGTGCCATCAGCGGAACCGCCAATGTCGTAACTCAAGTGCCGACCAACTTGGGTGATGCGGTCGCGATCGGAAGGGGCAGCCGCAACTCGGTCACCAATACCGGGTAATGCGGGGGCTTTTCTGCCCCTCCTTCTCGCATAAATAGGGAGGTGTTGCAAGGGTGGCAAGGAAAAATCTGATTGTGGTCCATTGCGGACATCGCAGGCGCCGTCGCCGTCGCCTCAGCTTGGAGCGCGTTGAGGCGGAAGTGGAAAACTTCGCCAGGACGGGCGCCATCAGCGGGACCGCCAACGTTGTAACCCAAACGCCGATCAATCTGGGAGATGCGGCCGCGATTGGCAGGGGCAATGGCAACTCCGTCACCAACCTCGGATAATGCGGGGGCTTCTCGCCCCCCTGCTCCCACTTCAATCGGGAGGTGAAACCGTTTGGCCGGGGAAATCCGAAACGATAATGAAGCGATCAACGTCATCGTGCTGGTATTCGGTCCAGGCGGGAGAAGAAGACGCGTGTTTGTCGATGACGAAGAGATGGAGATCGAAAACTTTGCCAGTACGGGTGCCGTCAGCGGAACCGGGAATGTGATCACCCAAACGACCATCAATTTGGGCGATGCGGTGGCCACGGGAGGAGGCAGCGGCAACTCGGTCACCAATGATTGAGGGTCTCGCCGATGGCTGAGGTGGACCGGATACCGGAAGCCGCGTCTGGACACACATCCCTCATCCATCTGACCCGTACCCGTGCAATCGCGCGATCCCACCCCTTATATCCGCTTGGGGAGGGCAAGGAGGACTTAATATCTCCTTGTCTGTATAACGATGATATGCCCTCCATATGGACAACCCTCTGATAACTTTTTGAGAATCGGAAATCGCCCCATTCCATCCCTTGAGTCCCTCGGGACCTTTTTCTATTTCCATTGCCCGGCGGCAGCGGGTCAAAGGAGGGACAAGCCCCACCCTTGGATCATCCGCGGAGAAGGAGCGGCCACACGGTTTCCAGCCCGGAGGCGAAGAGACAGACGAGGCCCAGCAGCGCCACATACAGGAGCGTGGTCCAATGCAGAACGCGAAGGGCCTCCCCGATGTGCTCCCGCCGTTTGGGGAAAACCGGATCGCCGAGATGGGGACGGCGGGAAGTCACTCCGCCGTAGGTGTTGATTCCCCCGAGGCGGATGCCCAACCCCCCGGCCATCAGCGACTCGGGGATCCCGCTGTTGGGACTCGGATGCTTGCGGCCGTCCCGTCGAAAGATCCGCCATGCGCGGCGCCAATCCCGTCCCAGCATCCGAAACGCGAGCAGCATGGGGACCACGGTCAGCCGGGCGGGCAGCCAGTTGGCCCCGTCATCCAACCGGGCGGAGGCCCACCCCAGATCCCGGTACCGCTCGTTGCGATAGCCCACCATCGAATCCAGCGTGTTCACCGCCCGATACGCCATGGCGAGGGGAGCGCCGCCGATGGCCGCGTAAAAGAGGGGGGATGTGACGGCATCGACGATGTTCTCCGCCACCGTTTCCACGGCGCCCCGCACAATCTCCGGTTCATCCAGCCGGTCCGTGTCGCGGCCGACGATTCGCTTAAGGCGCCTCCGCGCGGCGGAAAGATCCCCCGCCGCCAGGGCGCGATCCACCTCCTTGGCCTCATCGGCCAAGCCCTTCGTCGCCACGGTCGTCCAGAGGAGGAACACCTCCATCAGCCACGCTCCCCACTCGGTCCGCCTCTCCACCCAGCCCACCGCCAGGGTGGCCAGCAGGTACACCCCGCCCGCCACAGTCAGCGGAAGAAAACAGCCCAGAAGGCGCACCGTCCACGATGTTGCCAGGCCCCGTCTTCCGAGAAACCCGATGAGCCGGCGCAAAGCCCTCTCCACGGCCGATATCGCCTTCCCCATTCCCACCACCGGATGGGGAAGCCAGCGGGGATCCCCGAGGATTCGATCCAGCCCGTAGGCTGCAAGCAATAGAAGCGCGGTTTTCATGACCCATCCTTCCCCTCTTCCCTCGCCCTTTCCCGCAAAACCGCTTGGGTGACCGCATCGTATACGGCGCGGGCCACCGCCCTCCCGAAGGGGCTCACCGTGCCCGCGTAAAGGTGAATCGGACCGCCGGTCCGGCGGAGCCGGGCGATCACGACGGCATCGGTGCTGGTTCCCGTCGCCACATTTCCCCCGGGATCCGTCACCTCGAGGTCCTGGAGAGCTGCCGCCTTCGCCTCCGTCGCCGTCACCAAGGCCCCCGCCATCGCGCTCTCCGTCACGTTTCCATCCACCAGAAGAATGATGTTGATCGTCCCCGGCCGCCAGCGGTCGTCGGCGGAAATCCCCCCGGATCCCGCCCGCACCGCATTGCCGACCCCGGCCGTCACCAGGGCGGCCAGGCAAAATCCGTCCCCCTCCACCCGGGTGCAGGCGGCATCCTCCGTCCGGGCCGCCGTCATCAGCGCCACCGCTTTCTCCGGATCGAAGCCGTGGCGGATCAGCCAGCGGACCGTGTCCCGCTGCGGATCCGGCTCGTGGTAATCCGCGGGAACCCGGCGGTTGACGATACAGCTCGCTTCACACCATCCTCCCCTCACCGGCGCGCTGCTGAGCACCGTCAAGGTCTTGTCCGAACGGACACAAACGAAGGAAGGACTGACGGCGATGCGGAGCCCTGAAAACAACGTCCGACTTTCCACGTTTCCCCTCCTTTCCGGCCGAATGAGATCACAGCCGTGCCAACCACAGGAGAAGCAGCAGCGCCGCCGTCTCCACCCCTTCGATCATCGCTCCGTAGACGTCGCCGGTCAGACCTTTGAGCCGGCGGGCCACCACGTGGCCGAATGCTCCCACCAGTGCCCCGCCGAGCACCAGGCACAACACCCCCTCGGCGCCGCAGGCGATGAATACCAGGAAAGCCCCCGACGCCAAGGCGAAACCGAGCCGAAGGGGAGTCAGCCCCTCCTTCAGTCCGACGGCAATCCCCTTTTCCCGCCGATAGGGCCAGCCGGCGATGGCGAGCAGCACGGCGGTGCGGGCGGAAACGGAAGCTGCGGCGACGGAGGAAGCCAGGGAAGCGGTCAGGGAAGCCAGGGCCGCGATCTTTGTGAGCAGGATCAAAACAGCTGCCAGCACGCCCATCGCCCCGACCCGGCTGTCCTTCATGATCGCCAACATCCTTTCCGGTTCCCGGTGGGAACCCAGTCCGTCAAAAACGTCCATCAACCCGTCCAGATGGAGTCCGCCCGTGATGAACACCCAGCAGGCGGTCACCAGCACCGCCCGGACCAAAGGAGGAAAATGGACGGCGATCAACCCATCGAAGGCGGCGATCACCCCTCCGATGAGCAGGCCGACCAAGGGATAATAAGCGGTGCTCTTGGTGCGATCCCGCGCATCGAAGCGAAGGGGAACCGGGATCCGGGTCAAAAAGGCGACGGCATAAAAAAGCGGCTTCATCCTTTCACCCTCCAGGGGATGCCGGACACGACAAACCACACCTCGTCCGCCCGGCGGGCCGCCTCTTGATTGACCAGCCCCAGCACATCCTGGAACCGGCGGCCGAGGGGAGACACGGCCACTCCCCCGAGGCCCGCCTCGTCCGTCACCAAAATCCCGTGCCGGCACCCTGCGAGGCAGTCGAGGAATTTCCGCGTCTCCTCGATGATTTCCGCCTCGAAAACCTCGGGCTGCCGGAGGGCTTTCTCCTCCGAGTCAAGCAACCGGTTGGCCACCCATCCGGACAGGCCGTCCACCAGCACCACGTCATGGGGGGGAGTCGCCTGCAGCCGCTCCGCCAAGCGCAGCGGTTCCTCCAACACGTTCCACCCGGCGGGACGTCGCCGGCGGTGCTTCTCGATGCGCCGCTTCATCTCCTCATCGCCGGGAACGCCGGTGGCGACGACCAACACCCGCCCGCCGAGGGAGCCGGCCAGGGATTCGGCAAACCGGCTTTTCCCGGAACGAACTCCTCCTGTAACCAGGCGAAGGCTCATCCTTCCCCTCCCCCTTCCCACTCCGCCCACACCTTCCGGAGGGCGGCGATCAAGCGCTCATTTTCCCTTCTCGTTCGCACCGCAATGCGGACATACCGGTCATCCAGGCCGGGAAAAGTGGAGGCGTCCCGGATCAGGATCCCCCGGCGGCCCATCCGCTCCTGCAGCCGGCCCGAAGCCCCGCGGCCCTTGGCCGCCCGCAGCCGAAGCAGCAGAAAATTGGTTTCACTGGGAAACACATCGACGGCACCGACCTGCCGCAGCCACCCGGCCAGCTCCTCCCGTTCCGCCCTTCCCCAACGTTCCGCCCGCCGCCGATACTCTTCATCCTCCAGGGCCGCTTCCCCCGCAACCTGTGCCAAGGCATTGACGCTCCAGGGAATCTTGTGGTCCAACAGCCGCTCAATCCAGTCCTTCCTGCCGACGGCATAGCCCAGCCGCAATCCGGGCAGGGCGTAAAACTTGGTCATCGAGCGGAGAATCAGCGTGGTGGGGCAGGAGGAGAGGCGGTGGATCAGCGACCGCTCCTCACCGCCCGGCACAAAATCGATGAACGCCTCATCCAGGACCAGAACCGCGCCGGAACGGGCCGCTTCCGCCGCCACCCGCTCCAAAACGGGTTTGGGCGGGAGCAGCCCGGTGGGATTGTTGGGACAGCCCAAAAACACCAGGTCGGACCGCATCACCAGAAAGCGGAGTTCCTCTTCCGTCGGCACAAAGCGGTTCTCTTCCTTGGCCCGGACCGAAACCACCGAACACCCGTGAAGGTGCGCGGCCCGCTCATATTCGGAAAAACACGGGTGCACCACCCCGACCCGCCGGGGGCGAAACACCCGGACCACCAGATCGATCAACTCGGCCGCGCCATTGGCGACAAGCAGCTGCTCCGGAGAAACCGAGAGCCTGTCCGCCAACTTGTCCCTCAGCCGGCGGGACAAGGGATCGGGATAGGAGGCCAGCGCCTGCGGCCTTTCGCCCGCAAGCGCCCGGGACAGCGCCTCGAGCACCCGCGGCGGAGGGCCCAGCGGGTGAATGTTGGAACTGAAATCGAGAAACTCCTCCGGCCTCCCTCCGAACCGCTCGGCGGCCGTCAGACGGTCCCCGCCGTGGCCGTAACGCTCCAATTCCGCCATAGGCATCCCCCTGCATCTCGTCTTCTAGCTGTCGGATTCGTGCTGCGCCCTCTCCTCCGCCGGCCCCGCCAGACCCAGATCGGCAAAGGTGGCCATCTCCCGGGCCAGGGACAGGGCTCCGTCGATGAGCGGGAAACAGAGGACGGCGCCGGTCCCTTCGCCCAGGCGCATCTCCGCGTCGATCAGCGGCCTAAGCCCCAGCTCCTCCAGCATAAACCGATGGGCCGGCTCCGCCGACAGATGGGAGGCAAACAGGTATTCAGACGCCTCCGGCAATAGGCGTGCCGCCGCCAGGGCCGCGGCGGTGGATATCATCCCGTCGAGGACCACGGGAATCCCCGCCGCCGCCGCGCCCAGCACGGCGCCGGCCATGCCGGCGATCTCCAGGCCGCCCACCTTGGCCAGGACGCCGATGGGATCGGCGGGATCGGGCCGGTTCACCTCGATCGCCCGGCGGATCGCCTCCCGCTTCCGCAACACCGCCCGGTCGTCGATGCCGGTGCCGCGTCCCGTCAACACCTCGACGGGCCGGCCCGTAAACACGGCGGCGATGGCCGTCCCCGCCGTCGTGTTTCCGATCCCCATCTCCCCGATGGCGATCATCCGCACCCCGCCCCTTACGAGTTCCTCCACCCGGTCGATCCCCACGTCCAGGGCCTGAAGCGCCTCTTCCCTCGTCATGGCCGGTCCGGCCGTCATGTTGGCCGTTCCCGGCCTCACCCGGCGGTCGATGACCGATGGGGGGAGTTTCTTCGCCTTGCTGCCCACGTCCACCACCACCAGCTCGGCGCCGAACCGGCGGGCCAGCACATTGATTGCCGCCCCGCCCCGGGCGAAATTGTCGATCATCAGCCCGGTCACCTCCTGCGGATAGGCGCTCACCCCCTCCTCCGCCACCCCGTGATCGCCGCACATGACAAGCACCGCTTTTCTGCTTAAATCCGGAACCACTTCCCCCGTGATCCCCGCCAGGCGGATCGCCGTCTCCTCCAGCCGTCCCAGGCTGCCCAGGGGTTTGGTCAAGTTGTTCCAATGCCTAAGCGCCTTTCTTCGGATCTCCGGATCCGGCCGCCGAATCCGGCCGCGAATCTGCTTCCACCGTTTCATGACATCCTCCCTTTCCATGGGGCCTGCTTCGGGAAGCAAAGGGCCTGGCGCGGGGCCTGCGCGCCTCCCCCGCGCCAATAAAAAAGCACTCCCCTTACGATGATAGCGGGAAGTGCTTCAGTCGGAAATGGGAAACGGACAAAAATCCGGCGGCGCCAAGGCGGCCGTCAGCCGACCTGACCGGAACCCGGCGCCGAATTTTCCGCCCCCGCCTCCGGCGAAAAGGAATCACGGGCTTCGGTCCGGTTCAACTTCTCGTTCACCTCATCCAGCAGCCTTCGCAATTCCTCCGGTTGAATCCGCTTCTCGATCCGCTCCAGGGTTTCGCCGATCCGGTCCATCTCCCGCTTCAATTCGTCGAGGGCGCCCATGCGCTCCTCCAGCGCCTTCGCCTGCCGCTTGATGTGAAACAGCTGCTGAACCAGTTGATTCGCTTCGATCCCTCCCGGTACCGACGGGGATTCCCGGAAAAAGACGTAGCGCCAGCGAATTTCCTTGAAATCGGGCATCTTTTGTGCCGCCGGCCGAACGGGACGGACGCGCTCCTCCGCTTCCAATTGGCGCAACAGCTCGTATGTATCCGTCACATCCTTCGTCCTGAGCTTTTTCCTTCGCCTCAAGACCTCGTCCAATTCAAGGGTGGTCGGAAACGATTCGGCGTTTCCCTCCAAGGCGGCGGACCGCTCCCGAAGCGCCCTGAGGAGCTCCCGCCTGCGGGCCTGCGCCTTCCGCTCCTCCCGCTGCCTTTTCGCTTCCCCGGTCACCCTTCTGAAAAACCATGGAACGATGACGCCGTTGACAAAAACCGCCAGAAACGTCCCCAACAAGGCGCCGATGGCCGCGCCGGTCAGAAGGTCCGCATTCATCCAGTCGGTCCACAATGCGTTCACCGTGCTCCCGCTCCTTTCCATCCTCTGGGGCGTCGTTTCCTTTCAGTCCTTCTATTCATTCCATCCGACCGGATGAAAGTCCTTCATGAAAAGCCCCTTTGTCCCAAAACGGCATTTCGAAGGAAAAAAGAGGGGAGCGGAAAGGAGGATTTTTCATTTTTTGAAATATATTAGATGGTGAATCGGATTGCGGACGAGTCAATCCCGGCGCAGAAAGGAGAAGGAACCGTGGACTGGTTGGAAGCGACCATCCTGGGCATCATCCAGGGCCTGACGGAATTTCTGCCCGTCAGCAGCACGGGGCACCTTTACCTGGGACGCCACCTGTTCGGACTGGATGAGGCGGGCCTGTTCCTGGACACGATGCTGCATCTGGGCACCCTGATCGCGGTCATGACCGTTTACTTCAGGGAGCTGATCACCGTGTTGAAAAATCCCCTCGGGCGGCTTGGAAGGCTATTGATCGCCGGAACCGTCCCCACCGCCGTCATCGGGATTTTGTTTGAAGATTTTTTTGAAGCGATCTCCCGCACCGGAGTCACCATCGGATGGGAATTTTTGGCGACCGGCCTTATCCTGTGGGCGGCGGACAACTGGAAAAAACGGGGTTACAAGCAATTGGAAGACATCAGCTACGCCGACGCCCTCATCATCGGCACCTTTCAGGGAGCGGCCATTCTTCCCGCCGTCTCCCGTTCCGGCCTGACGATCGCCGCCGCCCTTTTCCGCCGGATCGACAAGGCGACGGCGGCCTATTTCTCCTTTCTTCTGTCCATTCCGGCCATCGGCGGCGCCGTGGTGCTACAGGGCAAAAAACTGTTTGAATCGGCCGGCGAGGCGGTGCCCCTCTCCTCCCTGATGATCGGAACGCTGATGTCCGGTTTTTTCGGTTATCTGGCCGTCAAGTGGATGATCTCCGTGTTGAAGCGGGGATCCCTCAAGGGGTTTGCGGTCTACGTCTGGATTTTGGGGGGTGTGGTGCTGGCCGCCCAGTTTGCCGGCTGGTTCTGAAGGAAGAAAGCCAAAGAACGGGCGGAAGCGATTGCCCCGGGACCGACGCCTGAGGGGAAATCGTTCCCTGAAAAATGCGGACATTTGGAAGCCGCTGACAAAAAATGACGTCGGAAGAAAGGGTGCGTGCCGCCATGTGGCGAAAAGCGGTACACCATCTGGACGTCGGGGAAGGATCGTTTCCGCAACACTTCCAAAAAGGTCGGGGGCGCAGCCCCCGGCAAGGGCCGCCTGACGGAAACTCGCTCCCT
The DNA here is from genome assembly GCF_900113175.1 of Planifilum fulgidum. Lineage (NCBI taxonomy): Bacteria > Bacillati > Bacillota > Bacilli > Caryophanales > Thermoactinomycetaceae > Planifilum > Planifilum fulgidum. The sequence continues at coordinate 141,274 of NZ_FOOK01000001.1, forward strand.
TCCGAAGAGTCGTCAATCCCCCGAACAGGCCGCTTCGGCCCGTTTCATCTCCATCTTTTTCAGTCCGTCCATCACCTTCCGGAAGATGCGCAGGGCGCGGGGATCGCCGTCGTCGGACACGGAGCGGATCACCACCGCCACCGAATAGCGGGGCTTTTCATAGGGACCGAAGCCCACCATCCACTTGTTGTAACCGCCGTCCTTTCCGAGCTGCGCCGTTCCCGTCTTACCGGCCAAAGCCCATTCCGCCCCCTTCAGCCCGGCGGCCGTCCCGTCCGTGACGGCCTTGCGCATCATGCCCCTCACCTGCTCAAGCACTTTCGGCTGTACCGGGCGGTCCACCGGCAGGCGCTTGACCGGAAATCGGACCACCGCCTTTCCCCGCCCGTTTCTGATCTCCCGGACAACGCGCGGGCTCGGCAGTTTCCCTTGGTGAAACAGGGAGGTCACCATGTTGGCCGCCTGGACCGGCGTCATCCGGACGTCCCGCTGTCCGATGGCCGTCTGGGCGACGGCTCCTCCGTCCTGTTTCGGCGTCCCCTCCGCGAAGATCAAACCGGATTGCTCCCCGGGCAAATGGCGAAACTCCTTCCCGGAAAGGCGGCCCGACCAGAGAACGGGCCGTCCCAGACCCAGCTTTTCGGCATACGCCTCGATCGTCTCCCCGCCCAGCCGTTCCGCCACTTGCGCAAAGACGATGTTGCAGGAATTGGCGTAGGCCTCGGCAAAGGTCTGCTTGCCGTGTCCCTTGCCGTGGGAATCGGTCAATCCGTAGCGGCCGAGCTCCCCTTCGCAGACAAAGATTTCACCGGGCTTCACCTTTCCGGTGTCCAGCGCCGCCACGGCCACCACGGTTTTAAAGATGGAACCGGGAACCGTTTCCATGATCGCCCGGTTGTCCCAGGGCTGCTGCTCCTCCCTCCCCTTCCCGGGAAGCGGCCGACTGGCCATGGCCAGGATGTCCCCGCTGGAGATCTCCTGCACGACCACGGCGGCCTCCGAAACCCCCTCCTCCTCGAGAATCCGCTCCACCATCCCCTGAACCTCCCGATCCAGCGCGGTCACAAGGGAGTGGGGCTCTTTTCCGCTTCCGCCCCGGGTCTCTTTCCGGTGGACATCCAACCCGTTGAGGGGTCGCCCCTTTCCGTCGACGACGTAGGTGAGCACATGTTCCCCGCTTCCCCGCAGAAAGGAGTCGAAGGCCGCCTCCAGGCCCGTCACTCCCACCTGGGAATGGGCGTCCACCTCGCCCCGCCGAAGCTCCTCCCCGTACCACCGGCGCAGGAGGAAGGGGTTCCGTTCGGTGCGTCCGATCAGCTGCCGGGCGGGTGCGTCCGGATCCAGACGATCGTCCGATTCCATCGCGTAAATCCCTGGAATGTCCAGGGCTTCAATCTCCCGGACCTGGGAGTCGGTCAGCATCAAATCGCTTCCGCCTTCCCGGTCGATCGCCCCGGGGGACTTCAGCGCGGACAACTTCTCCACCAACAGGCGATGGGGCACTCCGATGATCTCCGCCAGCCGGATCAACTTTTCCTCATGGGCCAACAGATGGCTTTTTGCGAAGGGAAAAGCGATCAGCCGCCACCCCCGCTCGCCCGTCAAGGGTTTCCCCCGGCGATCCAGAATGCTTCCCCTGCCGCTTTCGACGATCATTTCCTGGGTGTGTTGCTTCTCGGCCCCCTCGACCAGGGACGGCTGTACCGTCGAGGCGATGCGCGTCGAATTCAGTTGAATCGTGGAGAGGCGCAAAATCAGGCCTGCAAAGGCCAAAAGCAACAAAAGGGCCAGCCCGTAACTGCGCCAACGGGTTTTCCTTCCGTCCATCGATCTCCCGCCTTCCCTGTCATCTCCATCTTCGACATGGAAGGAAAGATCTATTCCCCCCGCCCGCAGGGCAGGACATATTCCCTCTCCCTCTTTCATACGATGTATGGACAAACCGTGAAGGAAGACCCCGCATGCCACCCATCCTGCCCATACTCCTGGGAGGGCTGTTGATCAGCCTGGGAATCAATTTCTTCCTTTCCCCCCATCGCCTGCTGGACGGCGGAATCATCGGCCTGGCCCTGATCATGCGCTATCTGTGGGGATTCAAGACGGGGCTTTCCATTTTTCTGCTCAGCGTCCCCATTTACCTTTTCATCGGAAAGATGGACCGGCGTCTGCTTTTCAACAGCCTGGTCGGGCTTTCGGTCTCCTCCCTGATGATCGACGGACTTTCTCCCTTTCGGGGTTGGTTTCTCCTGCCCATGCTCCCCAGCGCCATGATGGGAGGACTCCTGGTGGGGACCGGTGTCGGAATCATGCTTCGGCACAGAACCAGCACGGGGGGAACCGATCTGATCGCCCAATATGTGTCGGAACGGACGGGCTGGAACGCGGGGGTGCTCATCTTTCTGATCGATGTCCTGGTGATCGCCTGCGGAAGTCCGATCCTCGATCCCCGCCGGCTTCTTCACACCCTGCTGACGATCAGCGCCGTCGGTTTTGCCACATCGGTGTGCGTAAGCGCCGGAAAAACGGATGGATGAAAAGGCCCCCGGCCAAGTCGGGGACTTCCAGCCCCGCACAAGAAGGGAAGCTTTCCTTTTGCTCGCCTTTCCGTCCCGAAGCGTCCCATGAAGCCGGACACCTCCGCCGTCGCGGAGGTGTCGCTCAACCCACAATTGCCTTTTCCCGTCACCATTCATTCCGACCGCGTTTGCGGGGAGGCGACAGATGTTTCTTCCAAATGCGCCCCGACACGGACGCCGGCAGAGGGAAATAGGGCCAGGGCGATCACTGCAGCCGCCGCCAGCATGACCGGAATCAATCCGATCCACACCATCAACCATCCCGAGAGAGCGGAACCGACAAGGAGCGTGCCCGTGAAGATTGGAGTAACCAAGCCGTTCACACGGCCGACCATCGCTTCGGGGATGCGACGGATGATGAACGTCCCCACGCTTATGTTGATAAAGGCGAGGAAAAAGCCGCCCGTAAACCGGAAACCCCAGGTCAACAACGGCCATCCGGAAAGAGCTTCCCCCACGGCGGACAAGGAGAGGAAGAGGATGCCGGCCGACAGCATGGCGCGGCCCTCCATGCGACCGGCAATGACAGCGCCCAATGCCCCTCCCATGAGCATCCCCATTCCCTCGGCCGCGTGAAACCACTGTACGGTCTCTTTCGGCAAGCCCAACCGATGGGTCACAATGAACACTTCCAACGGTTGGATCAGGCCCACACCGGCCCCGATGACGGCGAAAGCGATCATCAGACGGACCAGCACCTTGTTCGAACGGATAAATCGGAGTCCCGCAGCCAATTCGTAGCTCAGGGAAGTCTCTCCCCGATCCTCCCGCCCCCGATCGTGGGGCAACAAGGTGAGGATTCCTGCCGAAAACAGAAACAGACACAGGATGGCCTCCAGGGAAAAAAACAGACCGAAATTTTGGTACACCCATGTTCCCAAAACCGGTCCTCCGATCAAAAACAGGGAGATCAAGCTTTGGGACAGACCGACTGCAGCGGAAACGTCCCCGTCGGGAACATGCCTCTTGAAGATCCTGGCCGAGGAAGGCTGGGAAAACTGGCTCACCACCGCCGACACAAAGGTCGCCACATAAACGGCTTCCCACCAACCCTTTGTCAACAACCAAAGGATCACACCCACCGAGGCCGCACTCATCAGATCCCCCGCGATCATCGTCCGTTTCGGGTTCCAGCGGTCAGCCAACACCCCGCCGATGACCGAAAAGACAAAGATCGGGACATACTCCGCCACCGTCAGCAGGGCGACTGCCACCGGATCCCCGCCGGTCCTCTCCATCACATAGAAGAGGAGTGCCATATTTCGGATCCAAATCGCCGTGTGCTGCAAAAAATCGGACACCATCACCAAGCGAAACACCCGGTTAGACAACAAACGTTGCATAGGGATACCTCCACCAGACCGACCGTTCGGTCCAATTTTAATTCAATAAGGATCCCCCTCTTGGGGGATTCCTAGTGACCTTTGCGACCGGCAGCCATTCCATGGAGCAACATCCGGACCGCCTTTCGGCTCACCCGGACCGCTTCCTCCTTCATCGCCCGCGTATCCTCCACCAGCCTGCCGCTATCATCGAAAAAGATCTTGCCCAAACCTTCAAACAGGGCACTGACGATCAGCTCGGCGTCGTCCAGATCTTCACGCACGAATTCGCCCCGTTCCATTCCTTCCCGCAGCACTTCCCGGCAGGCCTGGGTTTGTGACTGGGCCAGCTGCCACAACCGTTCCACAGTCTCCTCGTCCGACCCGTGACTTCGGACAAATTCCTCCAGCGCCTTCGACAGCGGGTCCTGCACTTCATCGGCATAGTGCTCCGCCAACGCATACAATTGGTCCGTGGCGGAAGTGAGGTTGCGCCGCTTCTCTTCCCATTGCTTTTTCCAATGCTCGATATTCTCTTCCACGAGGGTCAAAAACAGTTCTTTTTTTCCCGCGAAATGGTGATACAGACTCCCCTTGCTCACCCCGGCCGCCTCACAAATTTCGTTCATGGAGACGGCACCATATCCCTTGCGGGCAAAAAGCTCCTTCGCCCGCTCAATGATCATGCGACGGGTCATTTCTCCGTCGCTTCTTCCTTTGCCCATGGGTATTCCTCCATAGACCGACCGTTCGGTATATTTATTGTAATACGATTTTCCTGCCGTCGCAACCCGACAGTTCCCCGGAGGACACCTTCCTCCCGGCGGTGAGGAAAACTTTTGCGAAACGTTCCTTCTTCGGAGCAAAAAAAGGGGGGGAATTCCCCCCTTTTTCAGTCTCGGTTTTCAGCTGACATGCTCTGCTGATTTTGTTTGCTCCGGTTGATGTTGGCCTGATGCTCGGCTTCGGTGCGGGCAAAATAATGTTTCCCCGATCCGTCCTTTCTGGTCACGTAAAAGAGGTAATCGTGTTTTTGGGGCTGCATCGCGGCCTCCAGGGCCTTTTCACCGGGATTGGCGATCGGCCCGGGGGGAAGTCCCTTGTTCAAATACGTGTTGTAGGGACTTTTCACCTTCAGGTCATCATAAGTGAGAATCTCTTTCTGTTTCCCCAGGGCGTACTGAACCGTGGCATCCACCTGCAGCAGCATCCCCCGGTTCAGGCGGTTGTAAATGACGCCGGAGATGGTGGGAAGTTCCTCCCGCACCCGGCCTTCCCGCTCGATCAGGGAAGCGACCGTCACCCATTCATCGACGGTCAGATTCCGCCTCTTCAGTTCTTCGCGAACCCCTTCCTTCTCGAGCCGGCGGTTGAACTGGTCCAACATCCGGTCGACGATTTCCTCGGGTTTGGTGTTTTTCTCAAAATGATAGGTGCTTGGAAAAAGGTACCCTTCCAGATAATATTTCCGGTCCTTGTTCGACGGAATGTTTTGTACAAAAGAATATTTGTACTCCTTTTTTTGCACCGCCTCGAGGAACGCTTCCCGGTCGATCCCCAGCTCTTTGATCCCCGCCAGACGATCGGCGATCTGTTCCACGGTAAACCCCTCGGGTATGGTCACCCGCACGACATTCTGCTTTCCTTCGGTAAGGATCGCAAGGACCTCATCAATCTGGGCGTCGGGCGGGATTTCGTACACTCCTGCCTTCAGTTTGCCGGCATATCCCTTCCACCACACATAGGGAGCAAAAAACCACGATTTGCGTATCAGTCCGTGTTCCTTCAGGAGCGCGCCGATTTCCGCAGTGGAAGCACCCTCCGGGATTTCCATCTCCAACGGCTCCTGCCGAAGCGGAGAACCGAGAGTGTAGTCAACGTAAAAATAGCCCACGACGGCCCACGCTCCGAAGAGCAAACAGGTAAGAAACAACCGAATCAGCCACTTCATCACGTTTCCCCCATGCTCAACCTTATGTAGCGTCTGATGCTTGGCCCTTTTATGTTAGCACAATTGCCCCAAAAAAATAACGGGGCATGGCCCCGCGTGTTCGTCAATTTTCGTCAAAATACAACAGCTCGTCAACGGCTTCGGCAGCCCTTTCCCACTCCTCTTCATCCTCCACGTGTTCGATTTTGTGATCATCGCCCACGCGGAAGATGTAGGCGTCCTCCTCTCCGCTTTCCTCCGGCTGGAGAACGCAATAGTGACGGCCTTCCAGCTCGATCTCCCTCAAGATGTGATACGCCTGCTCTTTCTCCTTCCCCTCTTCATCCACGAGGATCACTTTTCCGCCGTAGATGTCGCGAAGGACACGCACTTCCCTGGCCAAAGGCTCGTTCCGGTCCACAGGGCATCATCCGTTTGCCGACGAGGAGTCTTCGTCCTCCGTCTCTTCCATGATGGTGTGGAACATTTCCTCCACCATGTCCCACTCCTCTTCGTCTTCGATCAGGTGGATGGTCAGGTTGTCCCCATCCTCCTCATAGCGGAAGGCGTACACCTCCTGCTCTTCCGCATCCTCCGCGTCATCATCGGCCGGGGTGACCAGCATGTACTTTTTTCCGGTGTCGTCCCGTTCAAAGGTGAACAAAATTTCAAATCGATCCTCGTTCCCCTCTTCATCGGGAATGTAGATGTATTCCGGTTCGCTTTCATGGTTTTTCATCGTTCTGCTTCCTCCTTTGGGCGTCCAGATACCCCTGCAGGATCCAGCACGCCGCAATCTGATCGATCACTTTGCGCCGCTTTATGCGGCTCATGTCGGCGGAAAGGAGCGTCCGTTCCGCCGCAACCGTGGAAAGCCGTTCGTCCCAGAGGATGACCGGAAGCGAAAAGCGGTCCTCCAGCCGGCGGGCCAGGTCCTGGCACGCCTTTCCCCGCGGCCCGACCGACCCGTCCATGTTGCGGGGGAGTCCGACGACGATGGCACCCACTCCGTTTTCTTCAATCAGTTCCTCCAGGCGCTGCATCCAGTCGGGGCGCGTCCGGTCGATCACCCCCGCCCCCTGGGCGGTCCAGCCCAAATGGTCGCTCACCGCCACTCCGATCCGTTTTTTTCCCACATCCAATCCCATGATCCGGGAGGGGGGCGAAAAGGGATCCGACCGTTCCCGCCTTTTTGAACACATCTTAGTTTGCATCCTTTCACTTGTGCGATTGCAGATAAAATCTTACCAATTCCTCCATCAACTCGTCCCGCTCCACCTTGCGGATCATCGCCCGGGCGTTGTTGTGCCGGGGAATGTAGGCGGGATCCCCCGACAACAGATACCCGACGATCTGGTTGATCGGGTTGTATCCCTTCTCCTTCAAGGCTTCATAAACGAGCATGAGCACCTCCTTGGGCGCCACTTCCTGTTCCTCTCCGCGGAGGTCGAATTTCATCGTCTCGTCCATGGATCCCTCAACCTCGCTTTTGTGTTGGTGACCGCCTGAAACCGGTGCCCATAATTTGGGCTGAAGGGGTTATGCCGCCTCCTCCCGTCCGAAGAACGGGGTTCCGCGACACAACCCCCTTCCTTCCTTACAATTCTTTTTTCCGTGCGAAGCTTCTCATTCCCTCTTTTCTTATTCCCGGTTTGCGGAAAAAATGATCCCTTTCACCGGATATGGCGACGAATCCAATCGGGCACGACCCGAAGGGCCTCATCCAGCTTTTCCGGCTGTTTTCCGCCCGCCTGGGCGAGATCGGGCCGTCCGCCTCCCCCGCCGCCGCAGCGGGTGGCCACTTCCTTCACCAGGCGGCCGGCGTGCAGCCCCGCCTCCACGAAGCGGGGGGAGACGGAGGCGACCAGCTGCACCTTGCCGCCGGAGACGGCGCCCAGCACAATGACTCCTTCCTTCACCCGGTCTCTCAGGTCGTCCGCCATTCGGCGCAGATCGTCCATGCCGGAGGCCCCCACCTTGGCGGTCAAAACGGGGACCCCCTCCACTTCTTCCACCCGGTCGGCCAGCTGGACGGCTTCCAGATGATTTAGCTTATCCCGCAGGGATTCGTTTTCCCGGGCAAGTTCCTTGATCCGCGCCTGAAGGGCTTCCACCCGCTCGATCACATCGGCCGGATTCGCCTTGAGGAGGGAAGCGGCCTTCTTCAACAGTCCGAGGTGATGGTCCAAATAGCGGTAGGCGTAGCGCCCCGTGACCGCTTCGATCCGGCGGATGCCCGAACCGATCCCGCCTTCGCTCACGATTTTGAACATCCCGATTTCGCTGGTCCGGTTCACGTGTGTTCCCCCGCAGAGCTCCAGGCTGTAATCGCCGATGCGGATCACCCGGACGATGTCCCCGTATTTTTCCCCGAAGAGGGCCATCGCTCCCATCCTTTTGGCCTCTTCCAGGGGTTTGATCAGCACCTCCACTTCCGTATCGGCCCACACCTGCCGGTTGACCCGTTCCTCCACCTCCCGGAGCTCCTCTTCCGACATCGGCCCGATGTGGGTGAAGTCGAAGCGCAGACGGTCCGGGGCCACCAGGGATCCCGCCTGATTGACGTGATCGCCCAACACTTCCTTCAGCGCCTTGTGAAGCAAATGGGTGGCGGTGTGGTTTTTGCGGATGTCGTCCCGGTCCGCATCGATGGTCGCTTCCACACGGTCTCCCAGGCGGAGGCTTCCCTCCTCCACCCGGGCCGTGTGCAGGTGTTCCCCGCGCGGTCCCTTCTGCACATCCTCCACCCGGAGGCGGGCCTTCGGCGTGACGATCCATCCCTTGTCGGCCACCTGTCCCCCGCTTTCGGCGTAAAAGGGAGTCTCCTCCAAGATCAGGGTGCAGGTTTGCCCAACACCTACCTCTTCCGCCAGCTTTTCATCCCGGATGATCGCCGCCACCCGGGTGCTGACCGCCGTCTCCGTGTATCCGACAAAGCGGGATTCCACATTCAGTTCGGACAGGACGCCCCCCTGCACCCGCATGCTGTCCACATCCTTCCGGGCGGACCGGGCACGCTCCCGCTGATCCTCCATGGCCCGCTCGAAGCCTTCCCGATCCACCGTAAGCCCCCGCTCCCGGGCGAAATCCTCCGTCAGATCGATGGGGAATCCGTAGGTGTCGTACAGGCGGAAGGCCTCCTCGCCGGTGATGACGGACCGTCCCTCCTTCCGGGCCCTGTCCGCCACTTCCTCCAGGATGTTCAAACCTTCGCTCAGGGTCTCGAGGAAGCGCTCCTCTTCCCCGCGGATCACCCGCTCGATGAACTCCTTTTTCTCCTCCGGCTCCGGATAATAGTCGCGCATGATCTCCGCGACCACTCCCGTCAGCTTGTACAGGAAGGGCCGCTGGATGCCCAGCACCCGGCCGTACCGGACCGCGCGGCGGAGCAACCGGCGAAGCACGTAGCCCCTCCCCTCGTTGGAGGGCAGCACCCCGTCGCCCACGGCAAAGACGAGGGCGCGGATATGGTCGGCGATCACCTTGAGGGCGATATCCGTTTCGCGGTTTTCGCCGTAGGTGACCCCCGCCTCACGGCATGTGGCCTGGATGATCGGCTGGAACAGATCGGTGTCGAAGTTGGTGGGCACGTTTTGCATGACGGAAGCCATCCGCTCCAGCCCCATGCCCGTATCGATGTTTTTCTTGGGCAGCGGGGTGTAGGTTCCGTCGGGATTGTGATTGTATTGGGAGAAGACCAGATTCCAGATCTCCAGATAACGCTCGTTCTCCCCGCCGGGATAGCATTCCGGATCGTCCGGATCGCAGAATTCCTCGCCCCGGTCGTAAAAGATCTCCGTATTGGGTCCGCTCGGCCCTTCCCCGATATCCCAGAAATTGTCCTCCAGCTTGATGATCCGCTCCTCGGGAAGGCCCACCTTCTCATGCCAGATGCGGTACGCCTCATCATCCTCCGGGTGAATGGTGACCGACAGCCGGTCGGGATCCAATCCCATCCACTTGGGATCGGTCAAAAACTCCCAGGCCCAGAGAATGGCCTCTTCCTTGAAATAGTCGCCGATGGAGAAATTGCCCAGCATCTCGAAAAAGGTGTGGTGTCTGGCGGTGTAGCCCACGTTTTCAATGTCGTTGGTGCGAATCGATTTCTGGGCGTTGACGATCCGCGGATTTTCCGGCTTGAGCCGCCCGTCGAAGTACTTCTTCAGCGTGGCCACGCCGCTGTTGATCCACAAAAGGGACGGATCATCCACCGGCACCAGCGACGCGCTCGGCTCGACCCGATGTCCCTTTTCGGCAAAGAAGTCGAGAAATTTCCTCCGGATTTCACTCGCTTTCATCCCATCTCGCCTCCCTGTATCTCCAAATAAAAAACCTCCCCGTCCCAGGGACGGGAAGGCTCCCGCGGTACCACCCCGATTACCGCCCGCAAAAGAGCGGTCTCTCGTTATCGGGTAACGGCGGTTTTTCGCCGGCGGGGTTTGCCCGCGCTCCGGAACTGGCCTTCAACCGTCCTGATCCGGGAAGACCTTTCAGCCGCGGGTCTTCCTCTCTTTTCGGAAGGAGCGGTTTACTTCGGTTCCGTCATCGCTTTGGATCGCGCAATTTTTAAGCATGTCCGGCCGTTGATATTCCCTATTATACAACGATTCCCCGCCGTTTTAAACATCCAAAAGCGCTTTCAACTAGGACGACATGGCCCGGTCGTAACGGTTTTTTCGGAATATCCAACGGATTTTCGGCTGCACCAGCGGCTGGGTGACCCTTTGGACGGGGCGGGAAGACAGAAGCAGGGTCAGGACAAAGGCCGCCAGGGTCGTAAGGAGATACAAAACGGGTCCCGCATAGTTGTCCTCCGGAGACAGCACCCGGAAGGGATGGATGAAAAAGCCGTGCAGAAGATACACGTACAGGGTGCGGCTGCCCAGTTCCGTGAAAAAGGTTTTCCGGCGGGGAACCAGGCTCAGCACGAACACGGACATGATCAGCGCCAGCCCCATGAAACCGAGCCGGTACAATCCCGCATACCATTCCGGGTATCCGAACTCCGCATAAGGCTTATCGTAGAGCAGCCAATCCCGGGAGGGTCCCGTAAAGTACAACAGGAAAAACACCAGGGCGATTCCGGCCACGGACAAGAGGCGCCTTCGCGGGGTGAACCAGTTCAGCAGGGCCTCAAAGTGGCGCCTCTGAAGATAGAAACCCAACAGGAAAAAGGGGAAAAACGCCAAAGTTCGCTGCAGGCTGAGAAAATCATCGATGTTGTCGACGTATCCGGCAAGCACCGCCACCGCAACGCTTATAAGCAAGGGATGTTTAAACTGCAGAAAATAGGGAAGAAGCATGCGCCACAGGAACAGGCTCAGCAGAAACCACATGCTCCAGGAGGGAACCAGAAAGGTCAGTTTTAAATTCTCCGTCTGGTACAGGATGTGACGGAACACGGAAAAAATCGCTTCGAAGATCAGGTAGGGAATCAGCGCGGAGGATATGGTCTTCCGGTAATATTCCGGTTTATTGAAATTCTTGGTGAAATAACCGGAAATCAGAATGAAAAGCGGCATGTGAAAGGAATAGATGAGGAAATAAACCGATTTAATGAACTCGCTCTCGTGCCTTAAGCTGGTGTAAGTGTGACCGATCACCACGAGGGTGATCAACACGAATTTGGCGTTGTCAAAAAACGGATCCCGAACCTTCTGTGGAGCTGCACCTTCTCCTTTTTCCATAAGATGAAAATACCCCCTAAGCCAAGCATAAAAAAAACAGGATCATAGAAAGAATCCTGATGAAAAATTTTTTATGAGGGCAAAGGACATTCCATTTACCATAACGGTACTTTTGCGGCAAATGTTTCGATGACAGAAATACCCGGGGGAGAACGGCCTGCTCCCTTGTGGTAGAATCGAAGCATAGAACGGATTTGAAATGAGGGGCTAAAGATGTGGGAATCTTTTCCGGGGCGGTGGGATTCGATTTGGGCGGGCGTCCTTTTCGCCTGCGCCCTTCTTTACGAGGGGGCGATTCGATGGCTTCCGGCGCCGTCGCCCCTTTCAAACGCGCCATGGAAAAGGGGAAGACCCGCCTTTTACTCGGGGCTCCTCCTCAGTTATGCGGCCCTGGGAAGTCCGCTTGCACCCATGGCCCACCACTCCTTTTCGGTCCAGATGCTCCGTCTGTCGCTTCTCTGCTGGTTCGCCCCGATCCTCGTGCTTCCGGGCCTTCCCCCGGGCTTGCTGGGTCCCCTTGCCGGGGGCCGATGGAGAAGGGCCGTCTTCTCTTTTCTCACGCATCCGGCGATCGCCCTGATCTCGTTTCATCTCACTTTTTTCATCGTTTTTTATCCGCCGGTGTTTGACGCCCTGGCCTCCCGTCCCCTTCCGTGGGCAATCGCAGAGGGATTGCTGGTGCTGACGGCGTACCTCATGTGGTTTCCGGTGTTTCCCCCACTGCGCGGGTGGGAGCGCCTGAATGAATGGAAAAAAATGATATACCTCACCATCAGCGCCTTGCTGCTCACCCCCGTCTCCTTCTGGCTCCTCTTTGCCGACGTCTCTTTGTATCACGTCTACGAGACGGCAACCAATCCCTTTGCCCTGGATCCGGTGACGGAACAGAAGATCGCCGGGGCCTGGATGAAATTGGTTCAGGTGTTCCTTTTCGGAGGAACCCTGACCTACTGGTTTTTCCGGTGGGTGCGCAAGGAACAAAGAAAAGAGCCTCTAAGCCGGAAAACGGCGGAGAAGGAGGCGGTGGCCCGCCTTCTTCTCAACCAAAGGGTGGCTTTGGGGAAAGAGGTCTCCTCCTCTGAAAACAGATCCCCCAAAAAACGGAGAAAATCGTCTCCGAAGGTCATCTCCCTCCCGGATCGGAGGCAAAAAAAGAACCCGCGAATCGACCCTTAAACATCGAAACCGTCTCGCTTTCGCAGAAGGGGAGTTGATCCATGAAAAACCGCCGGCTGTATGGATTTGCCATGGTCCTCACCGGAGCCGTCTGTTGGGGATTGTCCGGCACCGTCGCCCAACACCTGTTTCAAAACGAAGGCTTTTCCCCCGGATGGATGGTGACGGTGCGCCTGATCCTTTCCGGTTCCCTGCTCCTGATCGGGGTTTCCCTGTTGAGAAAGGACAAGGCCGTTCAAGGGATCTGGCGGGACACAGGCGATCGGTTGCGCCTTTTGTTGTTCGCCATCCTGGGCATGTTGGCCGTTCAGTACACCTACTTCGCCGCCATCGCCGCCGGCAACGCCGCCACGGCCACCCTGCTGCAGTATTTGGGCCCCGCGCTGATCACCGTCTGGTTGGCCCTTTCCGAGCGTCGATGGCCCAGGGCCAAGGAAACCGCGTCCGTCCTGCTGGCGCTCATCGGCACCTTTCTGCTGGTGACCGGCGGACGCCCGGACAGTTTGTCCATCTCGTGGGCGGCCCTCCTTTGGGGACTGGGATCCGCCGCCGCCCTGGCCTTTTACACGCTGTATCCCGTGGGATTGCTGAAGCGGTGGGGTTCCGCCGCGGTGGTCGGTTGGGGAATGGTGATCGGGGGTGTCGGACTTTCCCTCATCCATCCCCCTTGGCCCTCCGGCGGAACCTGGACGCCCCTTAATGCCCTTTTTGTCCTGTTCGTCATCCTGTTCGGCACCCTGATCCCTTTTTTTCTTTATTTGGAGAGTCTTCGCTACATTCGTCCCACCGAAACCAGCCTGTTGGCCAGCGCGGAACCCCTGACCGCCGCGGTGGCGGCCGTTCTGTGGCTGAAAGTTCCCTTCGGGCTCCCCGAGTGGGTCGGCGCCCTGTGCATCATCGCCACCGTCGTCCTCTTGTCGACGGGAGAGAAGGAAAAGCGGAAAGAAGGCGAAGATTCCGCCGCCGGGCGGAAACAAACCCTCCAGGAAGGATGAAATATGCGAGCTGCCGGACGGATCAGCCGGCCCGCCCCGGCAGACGCCGCCGTGATCCTCAAATGCTGGAGCCGTTTCCCGCTGATTTCCGCAATTTTCGTTCCCCTTTTCGGAGCCCTGCGACTTCGCCGGGCCCGGCGGCTTAATCAAAACCAGGAGCCAGAAAACGAATCGGGACAGCCCTTGCGCCGATCCCGATTCCCCCGATTCCGCCTCCTTCGTGCCGTCCTCCGGGCTTGATCCGACCACATCCGTCCACCTGGGCATGGGCCAATCGGCGGCGGTTCTCCTCCCCTCCGGGGGGCTCGCAGGGCTTCAAACCGGCCCGATCATCCCGCCTTTCCCTGCACTTCTTCAGAATCGTCCATCTCAAGAAAGACATGCCCAAACTAAGGCATCGATAAAGAAAATCGAGCGGCCGTCGAACGGCCGCTTTTTCAGGAACAAGTTGTTGCATCATCGGACCCATGAGATTGGAATTTGAATCACCGCGCCAGTCGCAAAATCCCGATAAGTGAGGTGCCATGCTGCGATTGGGCAGCACGCCGATCTGGACGTTCCAGCCGTATCCCTCAGGTCCGGGATGACACCCCCTGAATCCATAAGTGGTTCAACCGCTGGAAACCGTCCGATATTTTTCGGATTGTCCAATGTTTTGGACAGGCCATGGGCATCCGGAATGGATAAGTGCCCAGGCTTCATTGACTTGGAACTTGCGGAAAGTATCCTGAAGGAAGCGACCGGGCGAAAGGGAGGACGCCGGCAGCCTGGTCCCAACTCCCCCTCCCCTGGTTGATCCTGTGGATCCTGAACTTTCCCGAATTTCAAGGATGAATGGGCAACAGCTCATCTGGATCTTTTCATGCGGCTATCGCGCTCAAAAGCGCGGGAGAAGGTTTTGGGCGCTCAGGATGAAAGGGGTTCGGTACGGGGTGCTCTGCACCCATCCTTTTGTACTTTCCCCCACCATCTGGTCTTCAGCGGATGCCCTTTGGGGATAATGCCCCGACCGAGGGCCCGGAGACCGGACAAGCGGAAACGACCTCGTCTACGCCGGCGCTATTTCGCCGGCTTTTCACTAAGACCTGCGGATGTAATGGAGGGCCACATGTTCCAGGATCACTTTGCAGACGGCGAAAAAGGGCACCGCCAGGATCATCCCCAAGATCCCGCCCACTTCACCGCCCACCAGGAGCGCGAAGATGATGAGGAGCGGATGCATGTGAAGGGTGCGCCCGACGATTTGGGGGGAGATGACGTTTCCTTCCAGCATCTGAACCACCAGGTTGACGATGATGACGTAAAACACCATTTTGTAGGAGACGCTCAGCGCCACCAGTATGGCGGGAATCGCTCCGAAAAAGGGGCCCAGATAGGGAATGATGTTGAACAGGGCCACCAGGGCGGCCAAGAGAAGCGCATAGGGAAGGCCGATCACCAGATAACCGATGTAGGCCAAAATTCCCACCGCCAGACAGACCAGCAGCTGCCCCCGGACGTAATTTCCCAGCGCCTCGTCGATGTCCCTCAGCACGCGCAGGATCTCCTTCCGCCGGTGTCCGGGAAAAAGGCCGACGAAGGAACGTTCGATCACCTGGGCATCCTTCAGCATGTAATACACCAGAAAGGGAACGATCAACGCCAGAAACAGCTGGTTAAGGGTGGTCCCCAATCCCGTCACGAGGTTGCCGATGCCGTCGGTGACGGCCTGTTCCAGCCGGTCCAGGGATTTTTCGATTCCCGCTCGAACGCTTTCCGGAAGCAAGTACTTGTTGTCGTTGTACTGCTGAATCCAGGACTGAATCTGCATGTTCCACTGGGGAAAGTGCTCGGCCAGTTCCTTCATCTGGGTGTTCAGCAAGGGCGTCATGTTGACAAAGACAATGCAGATCGAAAGAATGAACAGCGAATAGATGAGAAGCACCGCCACGGAACGGGGCAACGCCCGCCCGCTGATGAGATTGACGACGGGATGAAGCACGTAGGAAATGATGACGGCAATCACATAGGGCATGAGTACCGCCTTCAGAAAGTGAAACAACCCTTTGAGGAGCGGGGCGATCTGCACCAGCAGAAAAACGATTCCCAGGATGATCAGCGTCATGAACGCCAGATACATCTTCCGGTTGTAAAAACCTTCCATAGGGACCACCCTCCCTGTTAGCGGGGGCAGCGATGGGGCTCATCCAAAAAAATACTCGAATGTGCGCCGGATATGCTACGAAAAAACCTCCGGGACACACCCGGAGGTCAGCCGGCCGGCCGCGGAGGGCCGCTTTCATCGGGCCATGCGGCGCATCAACCGGTTCCCCATGACCCGGAACATCATCCTCCCGAATTCCTTATTCATCTGCATCCGCATAAACCATTTGGGCGCGATACCGTGCCGTCGGGAAGAAAAGCGCATCCTTCCCCGGCCGTCCCTCCACTTTTTGATCAGAAAGACGGCTGTAAAAAGCATCGCCAAACGCGCAAGATAACGTTTGTACATCCGGTAACCCTCCTCGCTGGGGTCACGGGTTCGCCTGATTGGGACGGTCCAAAAACAGGTCATTCAGGGAGCTGAGACTTCCGTCTTCCTCCACTTGGTACACTGCTTCAATCCGGCCACCCGTGACCGACAACTCGACGAAGCAGTGCCAGCAATAATACTGGTTGGTGCCCACTTTCCCCAGGTCATGGGAATTGCAGTTCGGACAGCGAAGCATCGATTTCTTCCCTACTTTCCGTTGGCATCATGCAGAGGGATGTCCTCGTCGGGAGCGATGATCACATCTTTTCCCCAGGTCAGATGCAACGCTCCCGGCTTCAGCACCTTGCGGCCGCTCAGGACATCGGACAGGAATCCGTCAGACAATTCGTATCCAATCAGGGTTCCCATTTCTTCGCGAAAATAGACATCCTCCACCCAACCCAGTTCCCGTCCGCTCGCCTTGATGACGGGCCGTCCCTTCAGCTTGCGATCTCCGGACAGAAGTCCGACCCATTCCCTCTGCTCGTCGCCAAGGGAAGAAACCACGTCTTCGCTGTCGACCATGACGGCGTCGGCACCAAATGCCGCGATGTTTTCCACTGCAATAAACCGGCCGCGCCGCAGCCACCCATCCCTTTCCAGCAAAACCCCCCGCAGATTTTGCCGACCGTCAAACAACAAATCGCGTACGGTCCCGATTTGTTTACCCGTTTCCGAGACAATGACCGGCAGGCCGATGACGTCCCGGGATTTGCGCAAGGGGTCCTCCTCCTTCCGCTACCCATAGTATGGGTCAGCCCGGGAAAACGATGCTGGGGGATCGTTACCATGCGGAAGACCGAAGCAAGTCGACCAGACAACTGTTTCTCTCCTGCCGGTCCTGCCTGTGGACCCCGAAGGAAAGGGCGCGAAGCTCCCCGCACAAAATCAGGTACGATTTGCTTCGGGTGATTCCCGTATAAATCAGGTTGCGCTGGAGCATCCTCCGGTAAGCATGAAGGACGGGAAAGATGACGATGGGAAATTCGGAACCCTGGGCCTTGTGGACGGAACAGGCATAGGAGAGCGCGATTTGGTTCAGTTGACTCCGCTTGTAGGGAACCTCCAGCCGGTCAAAGCGGACCCAGAGGACCGGCTCATCGGGGCCGGCCCCTTCCTGGATCGCCACCACCAATCCCATGTCGCCGTTGTAAATGGGATGTTCCGGATGGTTCACCAGCTGAAGCACCTTGTCGCCGAGGCGAAACACGTGATCGCCCCAGACAATCTCCTTTTTATCCGGGGAACCCGGGTTCACCGCCTCCTGAAGGGTGCGGTTGATGCGATCCACGCCGGCCGGTCCCTTGTACACCGGCGCCAGCACCTGCACGTCGAACAGGGTGTATCCCCGTTTCAGGGCCTGGCGGTAGGTCTGGAGAATCACATCCAGGACCTGCTCCCGGCCGCAGGGAAAAAAGCGCCTGTCGGGCCGGGGCTCGAGAAGATCGTCGGGCAGTTCCCCCTGTTTCAGGGAATGGGCGAGGTGAATGATCGAGGAGTTTTTCTCCTGACGGAAAATTTCCGTCAGCTCCACCCGGGGAATTTCCTCCACCTGAAGCAGGTGATGAAGCACATTTCCGGGCCCCACGGGAGGCAGCTGATCCTGATCGCCCACCAGGATCACCTGCATTCCCCGGGGCACGGAACGCAGCAACTGGTTGGCCAGCCAGAGATCCATCATCGAGACTTCATCGACAATGAGAAGGGAGCCGGTGATGGGGTTGTCCGCGTCGTGCTCGAAAAACTCCCCTTTCCAACCCAGCAGGCGATGAATCGTCATCGCCGGCAATCCCGTCGCCTCCGACATCCGCTTCGCCGCCCGGCCCGTGGGGGCCACCAACCGGATCGGATACGGACGCTCCGTTCCCTCATAGGCCTTCGGATCGAGGGACCATCCCTTCAACCGGGCAAACAGATGGCAAATTCCGCGGATCACCGTCGTCTTGCCCGTGCCGGGCCCGCCGGTCAGAATCATCAGGGGTGAGGTGACGGCGGTCATCATCGCATCCCTCTGCCTTTCGGCGTAGGCGACGCCCAATTCCTCCTCCACCTCCCCGACGGCCCGGTACAATTCCTGGACGGGAATCTCCTCCACTTCCTCCGCCAGAAGGGCCTTGATCCGGGCGGCCACTCCCCGCTCCGCATAATAAAGGGAAGGGAGATAATATTTCCCATCCTCCTCAAGCAAACGCCCCTCTCCCACCATGTCGGCGAGATGCCGCTTTCGCTCCTCTTTCGAAAAGGGATTGTCATCGGCGAGCAACCGGTCGATCCATTCATCCAGCTCCTCCGCGGTCACAAAGACATGGCCGCCGGAAAGGGCGGCATCCTTCACGGCGTACAGGGCGGCGGCCTGAAACCGTTCGGGGGAATCGGGCGCCACCCCGAGGCGTCGGGCAATCTCGTCGGCCCGCCGGAATCCCACCCCTTCCACGTCGTCAATCAGGCGATAGGGATTCTCCTTGATGCGCTCCATCGTCTCCTGCTTGTACTGCTGGACCACCTTCAGGGCGAGGGCGGGACCCATGCCGAATTCGTACAGAAAAACCAGCGCCTGTTCCATGGCGTGGTGTTTCCGCAGATTTTCGGCGATCAATTGGGAGCGGGAGGCGCCGAGGCCCGGGACGTCGGACAGGACATCGGGATCGGCGGCGATCTTGTCCAGGGCGTCCGGCCCGAGATGATCCACGATTTTCTGGGCCGTCACCTTGCCGATGCCGGGAAAAAGCCCGCTCGACAAATATTTGACCACGGCCTGGGCGGATCGGGGAACCTCTTTCTTGACCCGGTGGACGTGGTACTGGAGGCCGTATCGGGCGTGTTCCACCCACTCCCCGTAGCAGGTGAGCACCTCGTCCGGATGGGGACGGATGAAATGGCCCACAATCACCACTTCATCGGTATCCAGCGGTTCGTTCGACTCCTCCACCCGGATCAGGTAAACGCCGAAGCCGTTTTCTTCGTTGTGATAAATCTCCTGTATCAGGGATCCCTTCAAGTATCCTTCCGAAAAGAGATCCAGTCGGGGCTGTTTCATCGAATCCGCACCTCTATGCAGCGCTCTTCAATTATTAGTATAGAGGGAAAGGAACATACATTCTACCCGAAATTGCCGCCCAGGCTTCAGGATATCGGCAAAAAACAAAGGGGCGCGCCGCGGCCTCTTCTCCTGAAGAAAGGCACCGCCGCAGCACGCCCCTGCATCAACCGGCCATCTGTCCCGTGAGCCGGCGCACAAGCCTGGCCGTCGTTTCCGCCGCCCGGGTCACTTCCTCCACGGTGTTTCCGCGTCCGAAGCTGAACCGAACCGCCGATCGAAGCACCTCTTCCGGCAGATTCATCGCCTTCAGCACGTGGGAGACTTCCAGCGTTCCCGAGGTGCAGGCGGAGCCGCTGGAGCAGGCGATTCCTTCCAGATCCAGGTTCATCAGCAAAATTTCCGTCTCCGTTCCCGGGAAGCTGACATTCAAAATGTGGGGCAAATGCCGGCGAGGATGACCGTTGACGACAAAGTCGATCCCCTCCTTTTCCCACACCCGGATCATCGCATCGCGGCACCGCCGCGCCTGTTCGACGTGCTCCCGGCGGGACGCGGCGGCAATTTCGGCCGCCTTGCCGAAGCCCACGATGCCCGGAACGTTTTCCGTCCCCGCCCGGCGCCGCAACTCCTGGGAACCCCCGAACATGTGGGGAATCAGGGAAACCCCCTTGGCCACATAGAGGGCGCCGACCCCCTTGGGACCGTTGATCTTGTGGGAGGAGACCGACAACAGATCCACCGGCAGCTCGCGAACGTTCAGCGGTTCATATCCGAAAGCCTGAACGGCGTCGGTGTGAAACAGGGCTCCGTGCCCATGGGCGATTTCGCCGATGACTTCCACGGGCTGCAGGGTTCCCACCTCGTTGTTGCCGTACATGACGCTGACCAAGGCGGTTCGGTCATCGATGGCCTCCCGGAGCGCATCCAACCGGACTTCCCCTGTTTCGTCGACGGGAAGATACGTCACCCGAAACCCGATTCGCTCCAGATGGCGACAGGTCTCCAGCACCGCGTGATGTTCCACGGCGGAAGTGATCACATGATCCTTCCCCCGTTTTCTCCCCGCCATCGCCGCCCCGATCAGCGCGAAATTATCCGCTTCCGTCCCGCCGCTGGTAAAAACGATTTCCCCCGGTTCCGCCCCCAGCGCGCCCGCCAGCTTGTCCCGGGCTTCATCCACCGCCTGCCGGGCGTCCCGGCCGAACCGGTGCAGGCTGGAAGGGTTCCCGAAATATTCATCCAAATAAGGAAGCATCGCTTGCCGCACCTCCGGGTGAACCGGCGTGGAGGCGGCATGATCCAGATAGATCGCCATGTTCATCACCCGTCATATGTAAAACATGTAGCCGTCCGTTTCGTCCTTGTCGGAGGACTCTTGAATGAGATCGCTCAGCGTGGTGCTGTCCAGCACTTCGGCGATGGCGTCCCGGACCCGTTTCCACAGTTTCCGGCGGGACGCATCGTTTTCCTCTTCCACATCCACGAGGATGATCGGCCCCTCCAACACGCGGATCACTTCCCCCGCCGTGATATCCTCCGGCGCCTTCGACAATTTGTATCCCCCGTAAGCGCCGCGGACGCTCTTAACCAGACCCGCGTTTCGCAGGGGGGCAATCAGCTGCTCGAGATAATGTTCCGACAGCTGATGCCGTTCCGCAATCCGCTTCAGGGAGACCGGCCCTTCCCCGTAGTTGGCCGCCAAATCCATCATGATGGTCAGTCCGTACCGGCCTTTGGTGGACACTTTCAAGTTGAACACCTCTTCCCGCTACAGTCTTCAAACGCTTCTCCCAAAATTGTATCGAAACATGCATGACGGGTCCAATCAAAACCGAAGACAGAAGCGTCCCGACGGAAACCGGCCCGCCGAGCAATCCGCCGATCACCAAAACCGCCACTTCCATGACCGTCCGGATGCGGCTGATCGACCATCCTGTCCGCTCCGACAGGACCAGGGTCAAACCGTCCCGCGGACCCGCCCCCAACCGGGAAGCGATATACATCCCCGCACCGAATCCGGCCAAACCGATCCCCAAAACCAAAAAAATCCATCGGACCAAAAGGGAAGAGGGTGCCGGAATCCAGTCCAAATAGAGCAAGGCGTCGATGAACAGGCCCACCAGAACCATGTTGAGCACCGTTCCGATCTCCGGGAGCCTGCGCTTCATCCACGCCGTGACGGCGACCAAAACGAGGCCGACCAGCTGAACCCACATCCCGATGGACAGGGACGTCGTCTTAGCCAGCCCGATGTGGAGCACGTCCCAGGGAGACACGCCCAGATTCGCCTGTATCGTGAGGACAACGCCGAGGGACATGGTCCACAGACCCGCCACAAAAAACATCCAACGCCACAGACGATCCCTGACTTCCTTACCGTTGAATCCACACATCCTCATCTCTCCCCACTCCCGCTTTTTTCTATTCCCTCCGTTCGGAAAATCCCCATAACACCCGCTCCCTTGCCCCGCGCCGCCGAATGTGGTATGCATGAAAAAGGAATGTCTGTTCGCCAAGGAGATGTCGGCCATGGACCTGTTTGAGTACGGCCATCAGATGGAAACCGAAAAAAAAGCCCCCCTGGCTGCCCGCATGCGCCCCCGGACACTGGACGAATTCGTGGGCCAATCCCACATCCTCGGCCCCGGAAAATTGCTTCGGCGGGCCATCGAGGCGGACCAGCTTTCCTCCCTCATTTTTTACGGCCCGCCGGGAACGGGAAAAACCACCCTGGCCAGGGTGATCGCCGGGAGCACCAAGGCCCACTTCGAACAGCTGAACGCGGTCACCGCGGGAGTTTCCGACATCCGGCGGCTGACGAAGGAGGCCAAGGAACGGCTCGGAATGTACGGACAGCGGACCGTGTTGTTCATCGACGAAATCCACCGTTTCAACAAATCCCAACAGGACGCCCTGCTTCCCTATGTAGAGGACGGAACCATCATCCTGATCGGGGCCACGACCCAAAACCCCGCCTTTGAGGTGAATGCCGCGCTCCTGTCCCGTTCGCGGGTGTTTCAGCTGGTCCCCCTGACGGAAGAGCAGCTGATCCTGCTGTTGAAGCGCGCCCTCGAGGATGAGGAACGGGGGCTGGGCCAATACCGGGTAAAAGCGGACGAGGAAGCCCTGGCCCACATCGCCCGCACGGCGGGGGGAGACGCCCGCAGCGCCCTCAACGCCATCGAGCTGGCCGTGCTGACCACTTCCCCCGACGAGCGGGGCATTCGGCACATCACCCTGGACACGGCCGAGGAATCCATCCAGCGCAAAATGGTCCGTTATGACAAGAGCGGCGACAATCATTACGACATGCTGTCCGCCTTTATCAAGAGCATGCGCGGTTCCGACCCGGACGCCGCCCTGTATTATCTGGCCAAAATGCTGGAAGCCGGGGAGGATCCCCGACTGATCGCGCGCCGCATCTTCGTCCACGCCGCCGAAGACGTGGGCATGGCCGATCCCCGTGCCCTTCTCATCGCCTCCGCCGCCGCCCATGCTGTGGAAACCGTGGGGATGCCAGAGGCCCGCATCCCGCTGGCGGAGGCCGCCATCTACATCGCCACCGCCCCCAAGAGCAACGCGGTGATCCGCGGCATCTCGGAGGCCACCAGGGCCGTCCGAGAGGAATCCCGGGGCGAAGTGCCTCCCCATCTGCGGGACGCCCATTTCTCCGGGGCCCGGGAGCAGGGCCGGGGCATCGGATACCTGTACCCCCACGACTTCCCCCGGGGATACGTGGAACAACAATACCTTCCCGACGAACATGTGGGCAAGACCTTCTACCATCCTTCCGACCGCGGATACGAAGGAAAACTGAAGGAATGGATCCGCCGGATCAAAGGGAAGGAAGTGTGAAAAGAATCATAGTCCGCCGGCCGTCGGTGGTGTAAAGTTCTTGTTGGCGACAAGATGCTCTCACCGGTATGCATGTTTTTTCGCCGCCGAGGGGAAGATAACCCTGTGCAATCGGGAAGCAAAAGGAGTCGATGAGGGATGAGCCAGCAAGTGCAAACCGATGTCCGGGAACTGATCGACGGCCTCAACGAAGACCTGGCGCACGAATACACGGCAGTCATCCAGTACATCCAAAATGCCGCAAGGGTTTCCGGCCTCGGACGGGAGGTGCTCAAACCCCTGTTTGAAAAGGAAGCCCGGGACGAGATCAACCACGCCCTGTACTTGGCCAACAAGATTGTCGCGCTGGGAGGGGTGCCGGTCGTCAAGCCTTACGAGGTGAAACAGACCGGAGACCTTCGGGAAATGATCCAGGTGTCCATCGACGCGGAAAAAGACACCATCCGACGCTACACAATGCGGATCGAGCAGGCCGAACGGGCCGGGGAGATCGGCCTGAAGGTGAAGCTGGAGGAAATGTTGGCCGAGGAGACCGAACACAAGGAAGAGCTGGAGCGATTGCTGGAAGACCCTCGACTGTGAGACGAGCCGCCATCAAACGATGGCGGCTCAAACATGTTTCAAGCGCTTCTCCATCTCCTCCACGAGGGGCGGCACCTGATCCCAGCTTTTGATCCGCGGCAAGCCGGGATAATCCCGGTTGTAGACCGCATCCACGATCACCGTCGGAATCCCCTCTTCGACCAGACGATCCAAATGCTTGGGCGCATCCTCGAAGAACAGCTGAATCCCCAGCTCCCGGGCGATCTTCGCCTTATCCTGGGCACCCATCCTGAGCCGGCTGGGATCGTAGGGAAACCCGTGCTTCTTCAACCAGTCCTTGGTCACTTGGACGATATGCTTCATGCCGGGGCGCGCGGTGATGAAGTAAATCTCGTGCCCTCTGCGCTTCAGTTTCCAGAGGGTCTCCGCCGCCCCCTCCAGGGGAACCGCCAGGGCATAAATGCGGTGCTCCAGCTTCCTCCACAGCCTGGCTCCTTCCCGGGGCGTCAAACCGTAAGCCTTGTCCAGATAAAAATCGGTCACCTCTTCCGGTTTGACGTTCCGGTTCAACACCTCGTTATATACCTGAACGGCCGCACACCGGGTATCCTTGATGGTCCCGTCGATATCCACACCGATTCGCATCCAATCATCCTTTGCACCAGCCCTCGGACGGATCCGAGCAGGTCCCCCTTTTGAAAATGGAAAAGAGCCCCGTTATGCCGTGGCTCCCTCAGTTTTGAACCTGCTCTCTCGCAGGTGGGTGCCCTGCACTTGTGTTTGCGGGTCCTCTCGCAGGAGGCTTCCGCGCCCACAAATGACCCCGGGCTCCCTCTTCTTTGGGTGTTGGCTCAAAACTTTCAGGGGTTGACGCACATAGCAGGGCTCCTGTTGCTGATTTCATGTTACCACAGCGAAAACGCCGTTGGCAAGCGGTATATTGTGGGCAAACCCTTGGGATTTTTCCATGCCGAAAGAAACGAATGGGCAAAAGGGGGCCAATCGGCTGTTGATTTAATGTTATTATACATTTTCCTTTGACATTTTATTATCCGTGACCGCAATGTGCAGTTCCTTCAACTGATTTTCATCCACCGGAGCCGGAGCGCCCGTCAAAAGACAGCTGCCGCTGGCCGTCTTGGGAAAGGCGATGCAATCCCGCAGATTGCTGCAACCCGCCAGCAGCATCACGATGCGGTCAAACCCGAAGGCGATCCCTCCGTGGGGCGGAGCGCCGTACTCGAAGGCCTCCAGCAGAAACCCGAATTTGTTCCGGGCCTCCTCCTGGGAGATCCCCAGGGCGCGGAACATCGCCTCCTGCACCTCCCGCCGGTGGATCCGCCGGCTTCCGCCGCCGATTTCATACCCGTTGAGAACCAGGTCATAAGCCTGGGCCCGCACTTTTCCGGGATCCGTCTCCAAAAGGGGAATGTCCTCTTCCACCGGCATGGTGAAGGGATGGTGCATGGCGTAATAGCGCCCGTCCTCTTCATCATACTCCAGCAGGGGGAATTCGGTGATCCAGGCAAAGCGGAAACTGCCGGAGTCGATCAAGCCCAGTTCCCGGCCGAGGCGGAGGCGCAACTCCCCGAGCACTTCCTCCACCAGGGGCTGCTCGTCGGCCACGCACAGCAGCAGGTCTCCCGGTTCGCAAGACGTCAGCTCCCGGATCTTCGCCCATTCCGCATCGGAAAGAAACTTGGCCACCGGCCCCTTCAGCCCTTCGTCGCGGTGGGCGATCCAGGCCAACCCCTTGGCCCCCAGGTTCTTCGCTTCCTCTTCCCAGCGGGAGATCTCCTTGCGGCTCCAGCCGGCAGCGCCCTTCACATTGATCGCTTTCACTCTGCCGCCGCGCTCCACGGTGCCGGAAAACACCTTGAAGGAACTGTTCCTTACCGCCTCCGAAAGATCCACCAATTCCATCCCGAAACGGAGATCCGGCTTGTCGGTCCCGTAGCGCTCCATCGCCTCCCGGTAAGTGATCCGGGGGAAGGGGCGCTCCACCTTTGCGCCGATGGTTTTCTCAAACAGCTCGGCCACCATCTCCTCCATCAGGGAGATGAAGGGCTCCAGCGGCATAAAGGAAACCTCGATGTCGATCTGGGTGAACTCCGGCTGCCGGTCGGCGCGAAGATCCTCGTCCCGAAAACAGCGGACGATTTGAAAATACCGCTCCATGCCCGACACCATCAACAGCTGTTTGAAAATCTGCGGCGATTGGGGAAGGGCGTAGAAGGATCCCGGCTGCACCCTGCTGGGCACCAGATAATCCCGCGCTCCCTCCGGCGTGCTCCGGGTCAGCATCGGGGTTTCCACTTCCACAAACCCGTTTCGGTCGAGGAAGGAGCGAACCGCCTGCATCGCCCGGTGGCGGAGCATCAGGGTGCGCTGCATCCCGGGCCGTCGCAGATCCACGAAGCGGTATTTCAGGCGCACCGATTCTTCCACGTCCAAATCGTCCTGGATCGGAAAGGGCGGCGTCTTCGCCTCGTTCAGAACGACGAGGGATTCGCACTGCACCTCGATCTCCCCGGTCGCCATCTTGGGGTTGACCGTTTCCGGGGAGCGTTCGACGACCGTCCCCCGGACCGCCAGCACATATTCCGACCGGACCCGATCGGCCGCCTTCGCCGCCTCGGGGGAGATTTCGGGGTTGCACACAATCTGCACCACGCCGGAACGATCCCGGAGATCGATGAAGATCAATCCGCCGAGATCGCGCCGCTTGTGCACCCATCCGTTCAGCACGACTTTTTGGCCGACCACTGCCCGCGTCAGCTCGCCGCATCCGTGCGTTCGATGGAATGTTTCCATTGTGCTTCCCTCCTAGCGCTTGCTTCCTGCCCGAATGTAGTCGACCAACCGGTCAAGCCGGACCTCTTCCTGCCTTCCCGTGGCCATTTCCTTCACGACGGCCGCATCCCGGCTCAACTCCTCCTCGCCGAGGATGACCACGTAGCGGGAACGCTCCCGGTCGGCCGCCTTCATCTGCCCCTTCATCTTCCGGTCGAGCACATCCCGCTCCGCCGAACATCCCGCCCGGCGCAATTCGGCGAGCAGCGGGATGGCCCGCTTCCTGGCCTCTTCACCCAGGGTCACCACGTAACAGTCCAGCCGGCGCCCGACGGGGAGTTGAATCCCCTGATCCTTCAGGGCGACGAGAATCCGGTCCAGTCCCAATGCAAAGCCGATGCCCGGGACATCCCCGCCGCCGATCTCCTCCACCAGTCCGTTGTACCGGCCGCCCCCGCCGAGGGTTCCGGCCTGGGCCCCCAGCCCCTCCAGGACATATTCGAAGGAGGTCTGGGTGTAATAGTCCAGCCCCCTCACCAATCGGGGGTTGATCCTGTAATTGACCCCCAACAGGTCCAGGGTCTCTTTCACCGCCTCGAAGTGGGGGCCGCATTCATCGCACAGGAATTCGGTGATCTTCGGCGCCTCCGCGGTGATCTCCCGGCAGCTTTCGTTCTTGCAGTCCAGCACGCGCAGGGGATTGCGATCCAGCCGGGCCTGGCAATCCCGGCACAGCTTCTCCCGCCGGGGCGTCAGGAAAGCCACCAATTTTTCCCGGTGAACCGGGCGGCAAGCGGGACAGCCCACGCTGTTGATCTCCGCCGTGACGCCGGTCAGGCCGATCTCCTCATAGTAATCCCGCCCCAGGGCGATAATCTCCGCATCCAGCCCCGGATCCCGCGCGCCGAACACCTCGACGCCGAACTGATGAAACTGGCGCATCCTCCCCGTCTGGGGGCGTTCGTAACGGAACATCGGCCCGATATAAAACCACTTGGTCGGCTGGGATTGGGCATACACCTTGTTCTCCACAAAGGCCCGGACCGCCGGCGCCGTCCCCTCCGGCCGGAGGGTGAGGCTGCGGCCGGCGCGGTCGGTGAAGGTGTACATCTCCTTCTCGACGATGTCGGTCGTCTCCCCCACTCCCCGCTGGAAGAGCTCCGTATGCTCGAAGATGGGAGTGCGGACTTCCGAGAAGTGATATCTCCGGCAAAGATCCCGTGCCTTATCCTCCAAATACCTCCACTTCTCCACTTCTCCGGGCAAAATATCCGCCGTTCCCCGGGGCACGCGAAACTGCATCGCACCTGCCACCTCACTTCAAATTAAAAATCTCCCGCCACTGACCTTGCTGTCAGGGACGAGAGATTGGTTAACGAAACAATCACCCGTGGTGCCACCCTTATTGGAAGCGCGATTCCGCATCGGAAGGCGCCTCCCGCTCTGGGCCGGGTATCGTCCGGCAGACGTCCGGATCTACTCTCCCCGCGGGGATTTCGCTCCGGAACCTCCAGGTGTCTTTCCCCGCCTCGTTGCAGAGGAACGCTTCCAGCCTGCGACGTTCCCTCTCTGACTGCCCGGTGGACGGGTACTCCTCCTGTCATCGGCGTAGCGGAATATCGATTGTTGGCATCAGATTTTACAGGATAAATCGGGGCCTGTCAAGGGGATATCGACCAATTTGTCCCCCCGTCGCAGACAAAGGGGGCAAAACCGGGCGTCATGCAAGCCGTCGGAGGACAAATCCGCGACCCTTCCCGAGGCAATCCCGGATCATCGGTTTTTCAGCACAATCACGGCGTGGCTGATCAACCCCGCCCCCAGGCCGATGACGGTGCCGGCGACGGCGCCGATCGCCGCATCGATCCACCCGCCGGTGAGAAACGTCTCCCGTCCTCCCCCTTCGAGGAACCCGGTCAGGGCACCGATGATACTCCGAAGAACAAAAATCCGGCATAAAACAGGCCGATCGCCTCCTCAAGGGCAGGGTCCCGGTTTTCATAATATCTCGCAAACCGCTCGTGCAAATCGGCGGACCTTGCGCTTTCGCTGCGGTACGCCAGCTCTTCCTTGGCCCGCTCGAAGGCTTCCTCTTCGGAAAGTCCCTTTTCCATCAAATCCTTCATGTAATCGCTCATGTAGAGAATCAGATCGTTTTGCGCCTCCTGGGCCATCGCCGAGCGGCCTTTAAACTTTGCGAGTTTCGCCGCGATCCGGTTCCGGGCTTGCCCGGTTTTCCGGCGCAGCCTTTCCAGGTAGGTCATCTCCGCTTCGTCCAGGTAGTACTGGGACTGTTCCTTTGCAAACTGAACCATTTTATCCCTGATCTCCCGACTGAAGGTCATGGTCATCCCTCCCGCTGTTCCTCAATTTTTGAATGCACCCGCTCAGGTGGTCCCACCTCGCCCAAAAGGCGGCCAATTCCTCAACCCCCCGTTCGTTGAGCCGGTAAAACTTCCTGGGCGGACCCATTTCCGACGGCCTTTTCGTGATGTGGACCAGCCGGTTCCTTTCCAGGCGCAAGAGCAGGGCGTACACCGTCTGTTCCGCAATCCCTTCGAACCCCATTTTGTGCAGCTTCTTGGCGATTTCATAGCCGTAGGTCTCGCCGCGGCTGATGATCTCCAGCACGACCCCCTCCAACACGCCCTTGTACATCTCGCTGAGGCTTTTCAAAGAGCACCACCCCCGGTACTCAATGAAGTAGGTAATAAATAATATTGACTACTGCTATACAATAACATAGAGTAGATCGGCCGGTCAACCACCCAAGCCCCTTAGCCCCGGAGGAAAACAGAAAAGCCGCCCGCAACCGGGCGGCCGAAAGATGAAGCAGCTGTCCCCCCTTACCGCAAGACTTCCGCCGCCTTTTTCGCCACTTCCTCCCGGGTCACCAGATCCAGATGGTGGTAGTTCGGGAAGTCGGCGAGATGCACGGCGCCTTCGATCACCGCGGAAGCATGGGGCACCAGTCCGTCGCTGTCCGTGCCGTGTTTTTTGTGAAGAATATGCCATCCCACATAAAGTTCCCCCATGGCTCCCCACTCCCAGATCTTCCCGTCCGAATCCCCTCGGATCGTATATATCTTCCCGCCGTTGTAGAGAGGAGCGTTCTCCACGGGGAAGCGGCGGTTGAAGTCCTCCACCCACTCGGGGCGCAGATTGTCCATGGCCGCTTCCGCCCCGATGAAGAAACCGAGCCAATCAAAATCCGAAGCCAGGGGCGACCCGTGATGGGGCGTGCCCAGGGTGACCAGCCCCGCGACGGTGTTGGGATGGTCGTAGATGTACTGGCGCGAGACAAGCCCTCCCATGCTGTGGGCGATGATGTAGAACTGCGGGCTGAGGCCGTGGTCCCGCTTGAGCACCTCAATCTTCTCGGCCATGATCTCCGCCTGGTCTTTCACGCTGTCATCCCCGGCGGAAAAGTCGTTTTTCCCGATGAAGGTGATGGTCTTCCCGTCAATGGTGCGCTTGCTCACCTGCATGGATTGATTGGTGTAGATCACATAGACGTTTCCGGAGCCCCATTCATTCACCAAGGCACGGAGGAAACTGTCGCTCCAGCGGTGCTTGTTGGTCAAGCCGTGGACGAGAACCAGATCGAACTGTTTTTCCGACGCATCGGCATTTCCCGGCAGGACGCACAAAAACAAGAGCGCCGCGATGGCGAGATGCACTCCCTTCACCGTCTCCATCCCTCCCGCACGTTTTTGAACCGATGTCGTCCGATCAAAAGGTGAAATAAACCTGAAAAAGGGAAATCCCTTTTCTCTTATTATAAATTTATTCCCATTTGTATGTAAATACAAAATATTTTATCTTCAGCCCGGCTTTTTGGGCAACAAGAAACCCCGGCCCTTTGAAAAAGGCCGGGGTGAAACGGAAGCCCGCCGGTTCATCCGACGCCGCTCGCCTTCTTCAGTCCGTATGCCTCCGAAAGGGCCTCCAGCTTTTCGGGGATCAGGCGGCGGCAGGCATCGACGTACATCTTGGGCTCCTTGGGGTTGGGCCAGCGGGTCACTTTTCCCTTTCCCGGCGGGATGATTTTGCTCACCGCGCCGCAGCCCAAGCCGATGATGGTCTGCAATTCCTCCATGATGATGATGTTGTACAGGCTCTCAAAACCGGGAAGGGCGTACCCCACATTCTCCTGATTGCCCAGTATGTTCTTCTGCCGGTACAGGTAATAGGGGTGATATCCCGCCTCCTTCGCCCAAGTGCGGGCCAGCTCCACCATCCGGGCCACTTCGTCCCGTTCCGCCACTTGGTAGCGGTCCTTGTTCCGGGTCATCACGGATCCCCGTTTGAAGGAAAGGGTGTGAACCGTGAGGGATTCGGGCCGCAACGTGCCGATCATCTCCAGGGAGCGGCGGAAGATGTCCAGCCCTTCCCCCGGCAGGCCGATGATCAAATCCATGTTGATGTTGTTCATCCCCATCCGGCGGGCCAACTCCATCTTCTCCAGGGTTTCCCGCACCGTATGATGACGACCGATCGCCTTCAGCGTCTCTTCCCTGAAGCTTTGGGGATTGATGCTGATGCGGTCCACCTTCCACTTTTTCAGGACGGCCAGTTTCTCCTCATCGATCGTGTCCGGCCGTCCCGCCTCCACGGTCCACTCCCGCACTCCCTCCAAGGCGGGAATCGATCCGTGGATCCGTCGGAAGAGGCCGTCCAGCTGTTCGGCGGTGATCGACGTCGGCGTCCCTCCGCCGAAATAGACGGTGGTCACGCGCAGTCCGGCCGTTGCCAGCCACTCGCCCACCGCCGCAATCTCCTCGTGAAGGCAGGCGAGAAACTCCTCCACCGAACCGTTCCGTCCCCGGATCGCGTAGGCGGGAAACGTGCAGTAGGCGCATTTGGTGGGACAAAAGGGAATCCCGATGTAAAGGCTCACTTCGGACCGGTCCAATTCGTAGAGATCCGGCAGCACCTTCCGCTGCCGAAGAACAATCTCCTCCAGAAGATCGATTTTTTCCGGAATCAGGAGGTAATCCCCTTCCAGAACCCTCCGCACCTCCGGCCACGGGCGCCCCTCCAGCAGCAGCTTGTGCATCAGCTTGGTGGGGCGCACGCCGGTCAGGATTCCCCAGGGCTGAACAATCCCGGTGGCCTGCTGCAACACCTGCAGCAGGGCGTGGCTGATCGCCTGCTTCAGCCGCCGGCGGCGGAGGCGGACCTCCCCTTCCTCCACATTTCGGCGGTGGCTGGCCGACCAGCGCGGCTCTCCGTCCCCTTCAGCCAAACGGGCGGTCACCGTCACTTCCCCCGGCGATTCCTCAACGAAAAACCGGACCGCGTAATCCCCCGGTCCGGCGGAGGGTTCCACCGCTTTCACCTCTTCGAAAAACAAACCGGCAATCAATTCAATATCCCGATAAAAGGCCGGCTCCACCCCGGTTATACACAGTCGCTTCATCCCTCGCCGCGACCGCCTTCCGGAAAGGCGTCGCGTTCCTCCTTTGCCCAAAATCCGATTCATCCGGCGAATCGACCGAAGGGCCGGGGAAAAAGACAAAATTACCCAGCTTCTTCATCAGTTTATCTCACCGCAGCGGGGAAATCAATTGTGAAAGTTTACCGGATCCGCTTCCGGCGAAGGCGGAAGGAAGGAAACGGTTCCCCGACCTCTTCGGCGATTTCCGCATCCCCCCGCCCGCTTTGGTCCGCCGGATCCACCGTCAGCTGCCGGGCAGCCTGCTCCACCAGCGCCCGTTCTTTCCGTGAGCGGCGCATGAAATCCCTCCTCCGTCTCGTCGCTCACCCATCAGGATGCCCCAACGGGGAGGGAATCAAGCGGAAACATGGGAGTCGGACAAGGGTCCGGAACACTCGGAGATTTCCGCCAATGAAAGAGAGGGAAGGGCGCGTTCCCCTCAGGCCCGTGACAAACTGCAAGGCGGGGAGCGATGATCTCCGCGCAAAGCGGCGAAAATCGCTCCCCCTCGCGTTTCGTCCGCGGCCCGGGGGGAAGATCCCTTCCCTGCTTCACCCCAAGAGGCGCAGAACGTGTTCCGCCACGTTTTCCGCGGTGAAACCGTACTCCTTCATCACCCGGCTGCCGGGAGCCGAGGCGCCGAAGCGGTCGATGCCGATCACGCTCCCTTGTTCGCCGACGTAGCGGTCCCAGCCCATCGGATGGGCCGCCTCCACGGCAACGCGAACCTTGACATCCGGCGGGAGCACTTCATCGCGATACTCCTTCTCCTGCCGGTCAAACCGCTCGCGGCAGGGCATGCTGACGACCCGCACCGGGATGCCCCGCTCGGCAAGCAGTTTTTGGGCCTCCAGCGCCAAACTCACCTCGGAGCCCGTGGCGATCAGGATGGCCCGGGGCTTGCCCTCCGCCGCATCCGACAGGACGTAACCACCGCGGCGAAGGCCTTCCTGCGCCTTCTCCGCCGTGCCCTCCAGGACGGGCAGCTTTTGGCGCGTGAGCACCAGGGCGACGGGCGCATCCTTTTCCAGAAGGGCTTCGCGCCAGGCGGCCACGGTCTCATTGGCGTCGGCGGGACGGAAAACGTTCAGACCCGGGATCAGCCGCAAGGAGGGGATCTGTTCCACCGGTTCGTGGGTGGGGCCGTCCTCCCCGACGGCGATGCTGTCATGGGTGAACACGTAAATGACGGGCAGGCCCATCAGGGCGGAGAGACGAATGGCCGGACGCAGATAGTCGGAAAAGACGAGGAAGGTGCCTCCGTAGGGGCGGAGACCGCCGTGAAGCATCATGCCGTTCAAGGCCGCCCCCATGGCGTGCTCCCGCACGCCGAACCAGACATTTCGCCCGGTGTAATCTTCGGCGTGGAAAATGCCCTCCTCCTTCATCGTGGTATTATTGGAGGAAGCCAGGTCGGCGGAGCCGCCGAAGAGGGTGGGCAGATTTTTGGCCAGGGCGTTGATGGCCGCGCCGGAAGCCTGACGGGTGGCCAGCGGCTTGTCTTCGGGCGAATATGCGGGAAGATCGTCATCCCATCCCTCCGGCAGCTCTCCGGCGATCGCCTGCTGAAGATGTCGGGCCAGGGACGGATGGGCTTCCCGATACCGGTCGAAGAGGGCGTTCCATTCCTCTTCCCATTTGGCCGCCTCCTTCTTCCAGGCGGCGAAGTGCCGGCGAACCTCCTCCGGCACGAAGAAGGGTTCCTCCGCGGGCCAGCCGTAGGCCTTGCGCACCTCGGCCACTTCCTCCTGTCCGAGGGGCTTGCCGTGCACCGTGTTGGTTCCTGCGTAATTGGGGCTGCCGTAACCGATGACCGTGCGCACCTCGATCAGCGTCGGCCGCTCGGTTTCCGCCTTCGCTTCCGCGATGGCCCGGTCGATCGCCTCGAGGTCGTTCCCGTCCTCCACCCGCAGCACCTGCCAGCCGTAGGCTTCAAAGCGCTTGCGGACATCCTCGGTGAAGGAATGGGCCGTTTCGCCGTCCAGGCTGATATCGTTGGAGTCGTACAGGGCGATCAGTTTCCCGAGACGGAGATGACC
This sequence comes from Planifilum fulgidum, assembly GCF_900113175.1. Taxonomy (NCBI): domain Bacteria; kingdom Bacillati; phylum Bacillota; class Bacilli; order Caryophanales; family Thermoactinomycetaceae; genus Planifilum; species Planifilum fulgidum. The sequence goes on from NZ_FOOK01000001.1 coordinate 175,182, forward strand.
GGCCAGGGAAGCCGCCTCCGCCGCAACCCCCTCCATCAGGTCGCCGTCGCTGCAGAGGACGTACGTGTGGTGGTCCACCACGGGAAATCCTTCCCGATTGTAGACGGCGGCCAAATGGCGTTCCGCCATCGCCATGCCGACGGCCATGGAAATCCCCTGTCCGAGGGGACCGGTGGTCGCCTCCACCCCCGGGGTGTGACCGTATTCGGGATGCCCCGGCGTGCGGCTCTCCCACTGCCGGAAGCGCTTCAGCTCCTCCATCGGCAGATCATAACCGCACAGGTGGAGAAGGCTGTACAGGAGCGCCGATGCGTGCCCGGCCGAAAGAACGAACCGGTCCCGGTTGAACCAGGCGGGATGATCCGGATTGTGCCGCATGTGCCGGGTCCACAGCACATAGGCCATCGGAGCCGCTCCCATCGGCATTCCGGGGTGGCCGGAATTGGCCGCCTCCACCATGTCGATGGACAACATGCGGATGGTGTTGACAGCCAGTCGGTCGACGGATTGGCTGGAAGTCATTTGTCGCTCAACTCCCTTCAGATGCTTAACCGATTCTCATCCCCCGAGCGAAACCAACCTGCTTGGGGTCACCGGGAAATCTTCCGGAAAAAGGTCCCCCTGCCTTCTGCGGAAAACGCCACCAACCACACGGATCTGCGGGACCCAAGGCATCACATGCTTTAGTCTATCAAATCGAAGAACCGAAAACCATAAAAAAATCAACAGATCAGACCGATGCAAGAAACCTGATCCCGCCCCCTTCTGTCGGCAAAATCGCCGGCCGTTTGCGGGACCAAACAGGAAACGGAGGAGATCCCGCCGGGACCATCCCGACCGGAAGGCGGCATCTCAAGGGAAACTGCGCCGCGCCTCTCGCTCCTACGCCCGGATGCGCCCGTTCTCCCGGCTTTCCAGGATCAGGGTCACCGGTCCGTCGTTGGTGAAGGACACCTGCATCATCGCCCCGAATATGCCGGTTTCCACCTTCACCCCGTGGCTTCGGAGCAGCTCGTTGAACCGGTCGTACAACCTTGACGCAATCTCCGGGGCGGCCGCGGCGGTGAAGCTGGGACGGCGCCCTTTCCGGCAGTCTCCGTACAGGGTGAACTGGGACACCGACAAAATGCCGCCTCCCACATCCAGGAGGGAGCGATTCATCTTCCCCTGTTCATCCTCGAAAATGCGCAGGTTCACCACCTTTTCCGCCAGATAGCGGAGATCCTCCTCCCCGTCTCCCTCGGCAAATCCGACCAGCAACACCAATCCCCGATCGATGGCCCCCGTCACCCGGCCGTCCACGGTGACCCGGGCGTCCTTGGCCCGCTGCAAGACGATGCGCAACGTCTCTTCCTCCTTTTCGACGTGGTTGTGAAGCGGGGAAAACCGCCCCAAGCAAAAAGAAGCCGGGATAAGCAAGCCGCTTCCTCGGCCTCCCCGCTTCTGCCCCTTTTCACTGCATAATCCGACGGACGGAGTAGATGTCCCGGACCCGCTTGATGCGTTCCACCACGTGTTGGAGATGATTCAGGTTCCGGATGGAAATGGTCATGTGGATCGAGGCCATGCCCCGGCGGTCCGCCTTGCCCGAAACCGCCGACAGATTGGTTTTCGTCTCGGAGACCGCCTGAAGCACCTCGTGGAGCAGGCCCCGCCGGTCCAGCCCCGACACCTCGATATCCACGTGGTAGGACTGGTCGGGCGTCCCCTCCCATTCCACGGGAATCATTCGCTCCTTCTCCACCGACTTCAGGTTGGGGCAATCCTTCCGGTGGACGGAAACCCCGCGGCCGCGGGTGACGAAACCGGCGATCTCATCCCCCGGGACCGGATTGCAGCAACGGGAGAGGCGGACGAGCAGGTTGTCCAACCCCTTCACCCGCACCCCGTGGGCCTGTCGCCGGCTGGAGCGGCGAGGCAGTTCCTTCACCTCGGGAAGAAGAACGGGCTGTTCCGCTTCGGGCCTGAGTCCCTCGATCAGGCGGTGGACCACTTGCGCGGCGGAGAGGCCCCCGTACCCTACGGCGGCGTACATGTCCTCCTCGTTCGAAAAATTAAACTTCCGGGCCACCTCCTCCACTCTCTCGTCGGTGAGCACTTCCGAAGCGTTGAAATCGTATTTGCGGAGGAGATTTTCGATCATCTCCCGCCCCTTGGCAACACTCTCCTCCCGCCGCTGCTTTTTGAACCAGTTGCGGATCTTGTTCCGGGCATGGGAGGATTTCACCATTTTCAGCCAGTCCTGGCTCGGGCCATAGCTGTGCTTGGAGGTGAGGATCTCGACAATGTCCCCGGTTTTCAGCTTGTAGTCCAGGGGAACGATTTTGCCGTTCACCTTGGCCCCGATGCACTGGTTGCCCACTTCGGTGTGAATGCGGTAGGCAAAATCCAGGGGAACGGAGCCGGCGGGAAGTTCCACCACATCCCCCTTCGGGGTGAAGACGAACACGGAATCGGAGAAGAGGTCGATCTTCAGATTCTCCACGAACTCCTGGGCATCCTGGGTTTCCTGCTGCATCTCCAGGATTTCGCGGAACCACTTCAACTTCTCCTCGAAGGTGCCCGGCTGAACCTGGGTCCCCTCCTTGTAGGCCCAGTGGGCGGCGATCCCGTATTCGGCCGTCTTGTGCATTTCCCAGGTGCGGATCTGCACCTCGATCGGTTCTCCGCTCGGCCCGATCACCGTCGTGTGCAGCGACTGGTACATGTTGGGCTTCGGCATGGCGATGTAGTCCTTGAAGCGGCCGGGCATCGGTTTCCAGATGGTGTGGATGATGCCGAGGACGGCGTAGCAGTCCCGAACGGTGTCGACAATGACGCGGACGGCCAACAGATCGTAAATTTCGTTGAACTGCTTGTGCTTGGTGACCATCTTGCGGTAGATGCTGTAAATGTGTTTCGGCCGTCCCGAAATCTCCGCCTTGATGCCCGTTTTCTCCAGCCGTTCCCGCAGCACCCGGATGATCTCCTGCAGGTACTGCTCCCGTTCGGCCCGCTTTTTCCGCATCAGGTTCGCGATCCGATAATACTGCTGGGGATTGAGATAGCGAAGGGCGATATCCTCCAGCTCCCACTTGATCGTGGAAATTCCCAGCCGGTGCGCGAGAGGGGCGAAAATCTCCAGCGTCTCGTTGGCGATCCTCCGCTGTTTCTCCTCGGGAAGGTACTTCAGGGTCCGCATGTTGTGCAGCCGGTCGGCCAATTTGATCAAAATCACCCGGATATCCTGGGCCATGGCCACAAACATCTTCCGGTGGTTTTCCGCCTGACGCTCCTCGTTGGACTTGTACTTCATCCGCTTGCCCAGCTTGGTGACGCCATCGACCAGCTTGCTGACCGTCTCCCCGAACTCCTCCCGGACGAGTTCCAGGGTGACCCCGGTGTCCTCGACCACGTCGTGCAGAATCGCCGCCACCAGGGTGGTGGCATCCATCTGCAGATCAGCCAGTATGGTCGCCACCGCCACCGGATGATTCACATACGGCTCCCCCGACTTCCGCTTTTGTCCGGCATGGGCCTTTTCCGCAAAACGGTATGCTTTTTCGATTCGTTGAATATCCTCTTCTTTCAAATAGGTGGAACATTTGTCCAGCAGCTCTTCAATCGGCATCACAAATTCACCTGGAATGGCCAAAAATCGTTTTTCCTATTATTATCTCCCAGCGGAAAAGAAAAGTAAAGGATCTCCGTCAATACAGGAAGTGGAAGGACCTGCGGGGAGGGACAAGCGGTCGCAAGGGAGGGGTTGAGGCAAAAAAGAGGGGCGATCCGCCCAGTCGAAGCCCCCAAAAAACGGACTATTCAAAAAATGGCTGCGCCGGAAAGGCGCCGCTGGGAAGCGACGCGCCTTCGGCCCGATTCTCACGGAACCCACTTTTTCCCCCACGGCCAGTAGCCCGCGTAGCGGCGAACATACAGACCCACCGCGGACAGGACAATCGATGCGACCAGCGTCATTCCGTAGGTGCTGGCCCCTTCCTCCGCCATGAGCATCAGAACGGGGAGCACGATCAGGCCGCCGTAGGAGACCACTTCATAGGAAATCAAAAGCCGCCTCCAGACGCGCCTCATGTACTCGCGAAATCGAAAACGGTCGTCCGGAGAAAACAATTCCCGAAACATCAGAATGAGGATTAATCCGATCCACAAAAGGACGATAAAGATCGCCATCCAGGCAAATCCCGAAATCAGGCGGGAAAAAAAATCTTCCAGCCAGCTCACCGACTTCTTCGCTCCTTTTCCCGATATCTCATGCAAAAATTATAGCACGTCAAGGAAAAATGCCAAGTTCCAAAAAAGGGAGCGAAAAAATCCACCTTCGATCGGGCGCGGTCCGGCGGAGGGGATCATCCCCCGCCCCACCGCTTTTTCCATTCTTCCCATCGCTTTTCCAACTCTTTCTTTCGTTTCCTGAATTCCTTCTCCCACGCCTTCCGCTGCTTCTCCAGCTCTTTTTGCCATTTCTTCCCGGATTCTTCCCGCGTTTTCTCCTCGCGCCTCTCCGTCTGCCTCTCCACTTTGGGCGGCGTTTTCCAGGGGATCATCGACAGGTCGAAGGATTGGACCGGCTCCCCCTTCAGGGAGGCGGTCATCATTTCCCGGAAGATCCGGGTTGCCGTCTGTCCGCTGGTGGACGTCAGATAATGGTTCTCGTCGGTCTTGTCGTAACCGAGCCAGACGGCCCCCACCAGCTGGGGAGTGTACCCGACGAACCAATGGTCTTTGGCCCCGTTTCCGCCCCCCGGCAGCTGGGTGGTCCCCGTCTTGCCGGCGGTGGGTCGGCCCGGGATCTTTGCCGCCGTTCCCGTTCCTTCCTCCACCACTCCCTTCAGCATGTAGGTGATTTTTTGGGCCACTTCCTCGGACGTGACCCGGACGGATTTCTTGTACCACTGGGCGACCAGTTCCCCGTCCGGCTTTTCGATGCGGCGAATGGCGTGAGCCTCCACCATCACTCCCCGGTTGGCGAAGGCGGCGTACGCCTGGGCCATGTGCAGGGGGGAAGTGCCCTCGTTCAACCCGCCCAGCGCCAATCCCAATTGGCGTTCCTTTTCGCCGAGGGGAATGCCGAACCGCCGGACGCTTTCCATCCCCCGGTCCACGCCGATTTGATCGAGCAGCCACACCGCGGGAACATTGAGGGAATCCACCACCGCTTCGTACATCGTCACTTCTCCCCGGTACCGGCCGTCATAGTTTTTCGGCCGGTAGTCCCCGAAACTCGTCGGTTTGTCCAGCAACCTGGAGTCCACGTCGTATCCCGCCTCCAGGGCCGGCGTGTAGACGGCCAGGGGCTTCATGGTGGAGCCGGGCTGGCGCTTCAATTGGGAGGCCCGGTTGAACCCGCGGAAGGTGTGCTTTCCGCGGCCGCCGACCAAGGCCCGGATTCCCCCGGTTGCGGGATCAATGAGCACGGCGCCGCTCTGGACGATCTGATCCTTCCCGCCGGCGGGAAAGAGGTCATCGTTTTTGTAGACGGACTCCACCGCCTGCTGCATTTTGGGATCCAGCTCGGTGTAAATCTGGAGGCCTCCGCTCAACACCTCGTTCGCCGTCAGACCGTAACGGGAGACGGCCTCCTCCAGGACGTAATCGACATAGTGGGGAAACCGCCTCGCATCGTTGCGCAGCCGCTTGCCCTCGAGGACGATCTCCTGCCCCATCGCCGCCTTTTTCTCTTCTTCCGTGATGAAGCCCAGCTCCACCATGCGCTCGAGAACCAGATCCCGCCGTTTCATCGTCTTCTGGAAATCTTTAAAGGGATTGAGGACCGACGGCGCCTTGATCATCCCGGCCAACAAGGCGGACTCTCCCAGGGTGAGCTGATCCACTTCCTTGCCGAAATAGATCTCCGCCGCCCGTCTGATCCCCCAGGCCCCTTCGCCGAAATAGATGTTGTTCAGATACATCTCCATGATTTCGTTTTTGGAATATTCCCGTTCGATCTTCTTGGCGAGGAGCATCTCTTTGAACTTCCGCTTGTAGGTCCGGTCGTGGGTCAGGAAGACGTTCTTGGCCAGCTGCTGGGTGATCGTGCTGCCCCCCTGAACCGTTTTCCCTGCGGAAAGATTGTAGAGCAGGGCGCGCAGGGTGCCGACGTAGTCGATCCCCGAATGGCGAAAAAAGCGCTGATCTTCCATCGCCACCACCGCTTGGACCAGGTGGGTGGGGACGCGTTTGATGTCCACCGCCTCCTTGTTGGAGACGGAGATTTCGCTGGCCACGTGCCCCTTGCGGTCGTAGATGATCGTGGGGTGGGGAGCCGCATTTTTCAGGGCGCTGATGTCGCACATGGAAATGGCCACGTTGACGGCGATCAGGAAAAGGGCGGCCGTCACCGCCAAAGCGATGCCCGCCGGCTTTATCCAGCGTCGCTTCTTCTTGGCGCGCCGGCCTTTGGGGGATTTGGCCTTTTTTCTGTCTCTCTCCATGAGTCTCTCCCTCCATGCTCACGCTCCTCCGGAATGCGCGCCGGCCCGGGCCGATCCCTGTGCGGCCTCGCAGATCCAGCGGTAGGCGCAATGGGCGCACCGCTTCCCGGGACGGGGGGCAAAATCCGCCGCGGTCCCGCCCCGCTTCAGCGTTCCGGCCGCCGATTCGAGCATCCGGTCCGCTTCGTCGAGCCACGCGCCGTCCACCTCGAAGGAAACCTCCACGCCGGGGCGAAGGAAAAACAGCGTCGCCCGGGCGGGGACGATTCCCCACTCCCGGAGGGCCGCCAGGGCGTACAGCCGGAGCTGGGGCAGATATTCCTCCGCCGCCTCCTCCGCCTCCTGCGGCGCGACATCGTTGGTCTTGTAGTCGATCAACTCCCATTCCCCCCGCCGGTTCCACTGGAGCCGATCGATGATTCCTTCCATCTCCAGGCCGGCGATCCGGACGAAGAAGGGGACTTCCTTCATCACCTTCCGGCAATGCCGCGCCTCCCGGTGAATCCTGCCCGACAGGAAGCGGCGGATGAGGGGCTCCGTTTCCTTCCGCGCCCGGTGAAGGAGGGCGGGAGAAAGTTTCATCTCCGCCGCCGCCTGCCTAAGCAGACGGGACAATTCCTCTTCCGGCAGGGGACCGTCGGGCAGGAGCTCCAGCATCCGGTGGACGAGATTTCCCTTGAGAATCGGGGTCAGCATCCCCGCGGCCCCGTCCTCTTCCGCCTCCTCCGTTCCGGCCGACCGGTCTTCCTCCTCCGGGGAAGGCATCCCGATGACATACTGATAGAAGTACTTGCGGGGGCAATTGATCAGCACCATCAACCGGGTGACGCTCACCCGCACCCGATCCCGTTCCGTCAGCCCCCGGGGGCGCATCCCTTTCCAATCCTCATCGTCCGGAACCTCCGTCTGTCCGTTCTCCATCTCCTCGAGAAACCGGTCCAGAGCGGACCGGGTCGCGTTTTCCTCCGGCGCCTCCCCCTCGCCGCCCCACACGGCGATGGGCAGGTCGCCTTCTCCGTCGGACAGGGCCCAGCGCCCCGCTTCCCAATCGATCCGGCCGTAGTCCAACACGGCGTCCAGCCACTTGCTCCAGGAACCGGAAGAGAGGATTTCCCCCCCATCCTTCGCCTCCTTGTGCTCCTCCGGCACGCCGCTCAGGATCAGCCGCTTTTCCGCCCGGGTGACGGCCACGTAGAAGAGGCGGACCGATTCCTCCCGCTCCAGGCGGCGATCCTTCTCCTTCGCCATAAGCCAGCGGGCTGTCTCCAGGGCTTCCCCCGACGGACCGTAGAGGCGGACGGCCAGACCCGATTCCTCATCGACAACCATCCCGTCCGGTCCCCCCGGTAAGCGGCGGGCCAGGTCGGGAATGATGACCACGGGGAATTCCAGCCCCTTGGACTGGTGAATCGTCATCAGCTTGACGCTGTCCGCACCCTCCGACTGCACGGCGGCCTCCGTCTCCGGCGTCTGCTGGTCGATCAGGAGCTCCATCTCCTCCAAAAAGAGGTCCGGGGAATAGGCGCTGTCCCCCTTTCGGGAGCGGGCCAAACGGACCAGCTTCTCCAGATTGGCCCGGGCCTGTTCTCCCTGGGGGGTGGCCCAAAGGGCCAGGTGATATCCGCTCTCCTCCAGCACCTCCTCGATCAGGTCGGCGACGGGAACGCGCCCCATGAGGCGGCCGGCGCGCTCCGCCAACCGCCGGAAGCCTTCGAGCTTCTCCCGCTCCGCAGCGGGGATCTCTTCCACCTCCGCCCAGGATTCCGGCCGCCCCAACGCTCCCGCCTCCTTGAGCCACCAGAGCGTTTCGTCGCTCGCGGCGCAGAAGGGAGAGCGCAACACGCCCGCCAAGGCCAGGGTGTCCTCCGGATCCGTCAGCCACCGGAGCAGGTTCAGCACATCCGCAATCTCCTGCCGGTCGTAAAATCCCCGCCCTTTCACCACGTAGAAGGGAATGCCCCGGCGGATCAGTTCCTCCTCGTACCGCTTCACTTCCGTCATCGCCCGAAACAGGACCGCGATGTCGCCGGGACGCCAGCCCTCGGCGATGAGGTCCGCGATCCGGCGGGCGATCAGGCGGGCTTCCGCCTCCCGGACGCTCCGCCCGGCCCGCTCCTCCTTGCCCGGCACGGCCAAATATTCCACGCAGGGGCCATCGTCCCCGGCCCGCCCGCGGGCTTCCGCCTCCCGATAGCCGTCGGGCTCGCCCGGTCCGGAGGGCATGAGCCGGGAAAAAAGGCCGTTGGCAAAGCGCACGAGCCGGGGATCGGACCGGAAGTTGGCCTTCAGGGTGACCTCCCGCCCCCCTTCGGCCAGCAGCTCCTTCCGGGTTTTGCCGAAGACCGACACGTCCGCCCCGCGAAACCGGTAAATCGACTGTTTGGGATCCCCCACCACGAACAGCTTGCCCGGAGCGGGGCTTCCGTCCGGACGGCGGCGGAGGGTATCGATCAGCCGCTTCTGCAGCCCGTTCGTATCCTGATACTCGTCCACCATCAGAAAGCGGATCCGCCCCCGGAGTCGGCGCCGGACATCCTCCCTCTCCTCCAGCAGGCGGCACGCCAGGAGCTGAAGATCCTCGAAATCGAGGGCCTTCCGCTCCCGCTTCGCCGCGGCATACCGCTCCTCTATCCTCGCCAGAAGGGGAAGCAGGGCATCCAGAGTCTCCCGTTCGGCGGGAAGGAGGAGCTGCCCCCGGAGGGCTTCCGCCAAATTCCCGCCGGCTTCCTTCATCCGGTCCCGGAGAAGGCGCAAATCCTCGTTTTTTCCCCAATGGCCCTTCAGCAGCTCCAGCGCCCGCTCCACCGCGGGGAGAAGGATTTCCGGCCCTTTCTCCCGGAGGAAATGCTCCCGGAGGCGGGGCCATTCCGCCTGGAAAGCCTTTAGTCTTTTTCCTCCCCGCATTTCCAATAGGGCGTCGCCCGCCTCGAGAAACTGAATGAGCGTTTCCTCCCGAACCTGCTTAAGCCGGATCGCCGACCGGCGCAGGTCCCGCCGGGTGATCTCCCCCAACTCCTCCGCGGTCCAGCCATAACCGGCCATTTTCCTCATCGCGCCGGAAAGGGTTTCGATTCCCCGGGAGATCCCGATTCCCGCCAGCCAATCGAGGAGAGGGGAGTCGCCGGACGTCCCGGCCCCGGAAAGCAGTTCTTCCCGCACCGCATCCCGGAGCAACAGGCGGGCCTCCGCTTCATCCAACACGGCAAACTGCGGATCGACCCCCGCCTCCACGGGAAAATCCCGAAGCAGGCGGGCACAAAAGGCGTGGATGGTCATGATGGCGGCCCGTTCCGACTCCACCATCAGGCGGTACCAGCGATCCGCCTCTTCCCGCCTCCCCGATCGCTCCGCTTCCTCCATCCGTTCGGCCAGTTGGCGGCGGATTCGCCCTTTCATCTCCGTCGCCGCCTTTTCCGTAAAGGTGATGGCCACGATGCTGTCCAGGATCGCCGGATCATCCCCGTAAAGGGAAAGAATATGCAAAAACCGCTCCACCAGAACCCGCGTTTTGCCGGAGCCCGCCCCGGCCGAGACGATGCAGTCCGCATCCAGTAAATGGGCCGCCTCCCGCTGTTCCGGCGTGAGGGAGATGCCTTGACTCATCCGCCACCCTCCTTTTCATCCTCGCTTCCCGCATATCACCCCTGTCCGGAGCCGAAGGAGGGTCCTTCCGCGCTCCCCTCCTTCCGGGCCGTCCGGCGGGGATCAAAGCGGCAGATGGTGCGGTGGGGACAGTGCGCCGGACATTCCGCCGCCGGCTGGACGGCGAAGTTCCCCTGAAGGGAGAGGCGGAGACCCGCGGACAGACGTTCCCCGATCGCATCCAGGGTCCGGGCCCAGGTCTCCTCGTCCAGCGCGGAGCGGACCGAGTCCAGGATTCCCGCCCGCCCGGCCAGGGACTTGCGCCACAAGCCCTGGTTGCGGTTCTCCGTGGGCCGCTTCCCGGGGCTGCCCGGAACATAATAGGCCGCCCCGACGGCTTTCTCCGGGGGAAAACCGAACCCCTTCTGCAGGGCCCAAAGGTACAGGGGAAGCTGCAGGTGAATCCCTGCCCGGACTTCCTCCGTCCGGGGCGCCGCTCCCGATTTGTAGTCGTAGACCGCGTAGTACCCCTCGTCATCCACATCGATCCGGTCCACCTTCCCCCGCAGCCGGAGGGGAACCCCGCCGTGGAGGAGGATCTCCACGGGCTCCGTCCGGGATGCGGGGTCCGATTCGCCCCGCTGAAGGAGGACGGGATCGAGGGGCATTCCGAAGGAAAGTTCCAGATAGCGGGGTCGCATCGTTCCCTTGTCCCCGCTGCGGCCCCGCCAGTAAAACTCGTGTTCCAGGATGGACCAAAGCTGCCGTTTGAGACGGATCTTCTCCACCCGCAGGTGAAGGGGGTGCCGGTCCGCAAACAGGGAAGCGGCGGCTTCGCGAATGACCGCGTCGGCGATGGCGTCCAGGCGCCGCAGGGCGGCTTCCTTCTCCCCGGGCTCCGGCGGGCGGTCGCGGTAGCCGTCCCAGAAACGGCACAAGATCCGGTGCAACAGCTCCCCCCGCTCCAAGGGAGTGAGTCCGTCCTCCGGCTTTTCCCTTTCGCCAAGTTCCAACAGGCGCCCGGCGAAAAAATGAAAACGGCACAGGGCAAGCTCGTTCAACTGGGAGGCGCTCCACACCCGCCCCTCCAACCGGCGGCGGAGCCGTTCCCGCAGGCGGCCGTCCCCGAGCACCCCGTCGAAGGCGGTAAATCCCTCGGTCCAACGGGTTCGCTCCGCCCTGATCCGCTCCGCCCGGAGCCGGAAGGCGCCCTCTTCGGCCGCGCAGCGGCGGAGCAAGCGGCGGGCCTTTTCCCCGTCTTCCCGCTCCCCTTCCCCGGAAGGGGGCATGCGGCTCAACAGGTGGACGGCCCGTTCCATCCCCCGGCGGAGAGAGTGACACGCTTCCCAATCGCCGGGCAACAGGGAGGCGCCCATCTCCCTCCACCGGATGCTCCCCCGCGTAAACACCCGGAGGAGCTCGTCCGCATAGGGGGATAAGAGCCGTTCCTTCCCCTCATCGTCCACCTTCGGCCAGGAAAGCACCAGCAGCTCCTCGGCCGCCGCCGCGCACAGGAAAAAGGAGGTGAGCTGCCGCTGCCGCCGCTCGTCGGTGGTGGGCAGAAGCACCGCCTCGTCCCGCAACCGGTTCGCCTCGTCATCGGAAAGAAGCCAGTCCTCCCGGATCGGCCGGGGCCATTCCCCCTCGGCGCAGCCGAGGAGAAAGACCGCCCGGTAGCGATCCCCCCGCACCTGGTTGGGTTCCAGGACCCGGAGGCCTCCCCTCACCCCCGGCCGTCCGCGCACCGGTTTCCGCTCGGCCGCCGCCGTCAGCGCGGCGACGAAGGAGGGCAGATCGCTCTTCTTGCGGTCGGCGCCGATCCGGGCATATAGGGCCGCCCACTCCTCCGCGATCGAATCCAGCTGGCGAAAGGCGTGGAGATCCTCGGCCAAAAGCGGCAGCAAACCGGGATCTCGGGCCAGTTCCGATCCCTCCGCCGCCGGCTCGATCCGGCGGATCCACTCCCGGAACCAGGCAATCCGCTCCGCCCAGGAAACGCTGTGGGGGATGGCATCCACCCAGTCCAGCAGCCGGAGCATGGGCGCGACCCTCTCTTCGTCCTCTCCGGACATTTGCTCGAGCCGCTTTCGAAGGCCGGAGGCCCAATCCGGCATCCCCCACCGCCGAAGATGCGCCGCCCACTCGCCGCGGGTCCGGCGATCCCCCCAGGGAATGTAGGGGCTGCGCAGCAGATGGAGTCCCATGTCCTTTCTCCCCATCCGGACCAAAAGGGCCGCCCGGACCGTGCGAAACAGGGGATGATCCGACAGGGGGCGCGTCCGGCTCCGGGAACAGGGCAGACCCGCCTCATCCAGCGCCCGGAACAGCTCCGGCAGATACGTTTCCGGATCGGCCGCGACGATTGCCGTCTCCTCCAGCGCTCCCCCCGATTCCTGCAGCCACCGCTTGATGCGGGCGACGACCGCCTCCACCTCCCGCCGGATCCCCATGGCGGCGATCACTTCCACGGCCCCGTCGGCCTTCGCCTTCTCCGGCTCCCGCGAAAAGGCGCGATCGGTCAGATGGCGAAGGGGGACGGCTTTATTGTCCCAGGGCTCCGCCCCTTCGATCTCACCGGACCGGACGACGAAACCGCGCCGGGACAGCCGTTCCACCGTCCGCCGGGTTTCCCCGAACAGCCGCTCCCGGGACGCGTCGCACACCAGATGCAGCTCCGTCGGCACATCCGCCGTCACCAGTTGGATGAGCAGCTGCTCCTGCAGCGGCGACAGATCGTAAAAATGCTCCGCGACCACCCGCTCCGGCAGCCGCACCCGCCCCCGGGCGATTTCGCCCATCAGCCGGAAATAGGGCTCTTCGTGATCCAACAGCCCGCACCGCTCCAAGATTTCGTGGTACGCCTCATAGATCCGGGCCAATTCCGACCATTTCGCCCCCCGGTTCCGCCACAGGGCGGTCAATCGTTCCGGCCGGATTCCTCCCCGCTTCATCATCCCGATCCAGGTCTCCACCTTTTTCAGCCATCCCTCACGGTTGACCATCTCCTGAAAATAGGAAAAGCCGCCCCGCTCCGCCGCCCGGAGCACCGCCTGATGAACGATCAGTTCCTGCTCCGCCGGGGACATGCGGTGAAGGGACTCTTCGGGCAGATGATGCAAGACAAACTGGTCAAAGGTGAAAATCCGGACCCGGCGGGCCAGCCGGGAATATCCCTCCAGCCGCCAGCGCATCTCCGACGCCATCCGGGACGAGGGAACGAGATAGACCATCTCCTCCTCCCCGCCAGGCAGGCCAAAGGGCCATCCCATGCCCCAGGAGAGGCGGGAGGCGGGATACAGATAAATCACTCCGGGCACATCCTCTCCCTCCTTCCGCCGGTCAAAGATGGCAGGATTTTCCGTCATACCCGTTACCGGGACGGGACAAGATGCAATTGTCGGCAACGTCAAGCCGTCCGCCCTCTATGTACCTCGACAGCCCGTCGAACACGCCGCGGCACGCCTGGCCCAAAGCGGCGAATCCGTAAATTGCCTTCTTCATGGAACGTACGTTCAGTATACACCATTTTCTCCGCATTTTGTTTCATGACGGAAAAACCGTCGAAGCGCCGTGTCAGGGGGTGGAAGGATGGACAATAAGGCGCATCCCGACGAATTGAGGGACGGCCGGCTGGCCGACTATCCGTCCGGCTGCGATCCGGCCACCCGCGTCACCGCCGGCATACAGGAAACCTGGGAGATTCACCCTCCCGAAACGGAACCGGCCGGAAGGGCGAAGGAAATGAAACGGCCGAAAAGATCCAAAGGATCTCCGCGGCGGTGAGCAGGACCCGGCGGCATGCGCCGGGTTTTGTCGTCGCCTCCATCGGTCTTTTTTTGAAAGATACGGGGAATTTTTTGTTTGATCGAAAATTGAAACTGCCTTATCATCGGAATTGGAAGAATATATCGATCAAAGCGGGGTGGAAGGATGAGAAGGCTTTCCCATATTTTTATTTTGATCTCCGTGGTGCTTCTGTCCGCCTGCGGCGGGGGAAGCGGCGCGGACGACCGGCTGTTTCTCACCATCGCCACCGGAGGGCAATCGGGGGTTTATTATCCCCTGGGCGCCAGCCTGGGCAAGCTGTACGAAGCCGAACTGGGAGCCAAAACCTCCGTGCAGGCTACGGGCGCCTCCGTGGAAAACATCAACCTGCTGGACCAAAAGCGCGCCGAACTGGCAATCATCATGGGGGATGCCGCCTCCCAGGCCTATGAGGGAACCGGCCCCTTCGACAAAAAGGTGCAATCCTTCGCCGCCGTCGCCTCCCTGTACCCCAACTATGTCCAGGTGATCACGACGAAGGATTCGGGGATTGAGACCATCGAGGACCTGAAGGGAAAACGGGTCGGCGTCGGAGCCCCCAACAGCGGGGTCGAATTGAACGCCCGGGCGGTTCTGGAAGCCCACGGCATGTCCTACGATGACTTCGAGGAGGACTTCCTCTCCTACAGCGAAGCGATCGACGGCATCAAAAACGGAACGGTGGATGCCGCCTTTGTCACCTCCGGCATCCCCAACCCGGCGGTGACCGACCTGTCCACCACCCACGAGGTGAAGGTGATCCCCATCGAAGGAGAAGGGATGAAAAAGCTGAAGGAGCTCTATCCGTACTACGCCGAAAACACCATCCCCAAGGGCACGTACGGAAACAAGGAGGATGTGCCCACCGCCTCCATCATGAACCTGCTGGTGGTCCGCCGGGATATGGATGAGGAGACGGTATACCGGTTGACCAAGACGATGTTTGAAAACCTGGAAAAGATCCAGAGCTCGCACAATGCCGCCAAAGCGATCCAACTGGAGACGGCGAAGGAGTCCGTTCCCGTCCCCTTCCACCCCGGGGCTGAAAAATACTTCAAGGAAGCGGGGGCGGAATAATTCCGCCGTCGGTGAAAGCCTTCCGGCGGCCAAGGCTCGCCGTTCTCCCGGCGGCCGCAATCCTTCTCGTGCTCGGAGGAGTGTGGCTTTTCCTTCCCGTCAGATTCCTGGAAATTATCGATGAACAAAGCGGCCGGCGATACGGCCTCTTCCCGGCGGAAGAGGATGCGCGGATCCGCCTGTCGTGGATCCATTCCGTCGAACGCACGCCCTGGGTGGAGCAGTACCGGATCAGGGGGACGAAGCTGATCCTGACGGAGGTGCGCGTGAAGTCCTTCGGGGCCGGCGTCGACGTGGAAGCTCCGGAGTCGAAGGTGGAGGGGGGATGGGTGGTGATGCACGGGATCCACCGGGAATTTGACGCCCTCCATTTCATCTATTCCCGCCGCGCAGGCCACAAGCTGCATCTCGGAAACCGGGACCTCGACCTGAGATCCCGCGTTCCCCACCACGCTCCCGTCGAGGTGCGCATCCGGAAAAGGCCCCGCATTGCGGGCATCATCGAGTGAGGTGAAATCCTTGAGCCGGGAACAAGCGCAAAACGGCAGCAGGAAGTTGCTTGAAAAATACGACAAGGAAATGCGGTTCCGGATCCTGAAACCCCGGTGGCAGGCGGTCCTCGTCACCCTTTTGGCGGCGGGCCTTTCCCTGTACCAGCTGTACACCTCCGCCTTTCCCCTGTTCAACACCCATCCCCATCGGGCGATCCATCTGGGCGTCATCCTGGCACTGGTCTTTCTCCTGTACCCCATGGGCCGGAAAAGCCCGAGGGACCGGATCACTTGGTATGACGCGATTCTCGCCCTGACGGGATTGGCCACGGCCGCCTACGTCGTGGGGGATTTCGCCGGCATCGTCCAGCGGGGGACCACCCTGTACAATGCGACGGACCTGATCTTTTCCATCGCCGCAGTCCTTCTCGTCCTGGAGGCGGGCCGCCGGGTGATCGGCTGGGGACTTCCGGTCCTGGCCCTGCTTTTTCTGCTGTATGCCGTGTACGGAAGGCAGTTTCCCCTGGACGCCTTCGCCCACCGCGGATACACCTGGGAAGACACCCTGGCTTACATGTTCATGGGCCTGGAGGGCATCTACGGCACGGCGATCGGCGTCTCCGCCAGCTACATCTTCCTGTTTATCCTGTTCGGGGCCATCCTCTCCAAGTCGGGAATGGGCCAGTTCTTCAACGACCTGGCCCTGGCCCTCGCCGGATCCTCCAAGGGAGGACCGGCCAAGGTGGCGGTTCTGTCCAGCGCCTTTCTGGGCTCCATCAACGGTTCGGCGGTCGCCAACGTGGTGACCACGGGAGCCTTTACGATCCCCCTGATGAAGAAAATCGGCTACCAGCGGAACTTCGCCGGCGCCGTGGAGGCCAGCGCCTCCGTCGGCGGCCAGGTGCTGCCGCCCGTCATGGGGGCCGCCGCCTTCATCATGGCGGAAACCCTGGGAATCCCCTATTCCACCATCGCCTTGGCCGCGCTGCTGCCGGCCCTGTTGTATTATCTGAGCGTGCTCACCCAGGTCCATCTCCGGGCCGACCGCCTGGGGCTGAAGGGCATCCCCCGCTCGGAAATCCCGCGGGTGAGGGATGTGCTGAAGGAGCGGGGACACCTGGTCATCCCCCTCCTGTTTCTCATCTACATGCTGTTCTTCACCAACGTCACCATCCTGTACACCGCCTTCTGGACCATCCTGGTGACCCTTGCCGTCGCCTCCCTGCGCAAAACGACCCGGATGAGCCTCCGGGACCTGATCGACGCCCTGGAAGAGGGAGCGCGCTCGGCGATCGGGGTGGCCATGGCATGCGCCGTGGTGGGCATTATCGTCGGGGTCGCCGCCCTGACCGGGTTCGGACTGAATCTGGCCCAGGGGATCATCGATTTTGGGAACGGCAACCTGTTCTTCACCCTTCTCTTCGCCATGGCGGCGTCCATCCTGCTGGGAATGGGCGTCCCCTCCATCCCGGCCTATGTCATCACGGTCACCATGGCGGCGCCGGCGCTGGTGGAACTGGGCGTTCAACCCCTGGTCGCCCACATGTTCGTCTTCTACTTCGGCATCTTCGCCAATCTGACGCCGCCGGTCGCCCTGGCCGCCTTCGCCGCGGCGGGCATCTCCGGCGGCAGCCCGATGCGGACCGGATGGGCCGCCGTTAAGCTGTCCGCCGCGGGATTCCTCGTCCCGTACATGTTCGTCTACTCCGACCAACTGCTGCTGGTCAACGCCGGATGGGCCGAGGGCCTCGGCTTGGCCGTCACCGCCGCCGCAGGGGTGTTGATGCTGGGGGCGGCCGTGGAAGGGTATCTGCTTGCCCCCCTTTCGCCCCTGCTGCGCCTCGTTTTGGGAGCCGGCTCCCTGCTTCTGATCGATCCCGGTCTGATCACGGATCTCGCCGGGGCCGGCGTGGGCGTTTCCGTATTCCTTTGGCAATGGTGGCGCAAGCGAAACCAAACGGACGGAATCTCTTTATCCGGCTGACCCCCTTCCTTTTTCCAAGAAACTCATCCCCTTCGACGCACCGGATTTGCAAGGAGGGAAGCGCAAATCATGGCGATGAACTTTCAGGAAGTTTGCAGGGAATTGGAAAAATGCGCGGGAAAGCCTCTGGAGCCCATCATTCTGGACGAAGCGGAGATTTTCTGTTTCTTCCTAAAAGGACCTTACCGGCATCGATTCACCCCGGGGGATACCGGTGCGCGGAAGGCCCTGCTGGACTGGGACCGCGCCGAAGCCTTCGTGGAGCGAGTGAAAAAGCAGGCGGAACCCGATGTCCACATCTTTTACATGGAGGGATTCGAATCGGGGGTGGAAGTGGCCGTCGGTCAATCGGACTCCAAATACGACATCCTCTGCTGGGCGAAGACGGACGGTTCCAATTATGATATCTATACGTATGATCTGATCTGCGAGCTGAAAAAGATCGAAGAAAAATACGGGGAGTTGAAAATCCTCCAGGCCACCTACGACTCGCTGGAACTGGGGCTGTCCCGGCTGCCCGAGGACTACTCCGAATTCATCTACGACCTGTGCGGCTTCTGTCCGGATCTGCGCGCGCAGATGTTTCACGAGGAAGAGGACTTGATCGACTACATCCGGGAAAACCGTTCCGTGCCCCTCTGGTGGGACTAGGGCCTCCTCCTCCGTCAGGCCGCCGGTTTTTCAACCGGCGGCCTTTTGTCTCCGCTTAAAACCCGAATTTCCCCCTTCTCCCTTTTGAAAGCGGGTATAATAATAGGTGGAAAAATCGGACGATATGAAATGTTGAAAACAAACGCCGCCTGCGTCGCACCCCCTCATGCCTCAATCTTCAATCCCGGATTTCCGCGGGGAAGGAGTGCTGTCCATGAAAATGATCAAGCGATTCTCTCCGGCGTTCATCGCAGTCCTCTTGTTGCTGTCGGCCGCCTGCGCCCCCAACGCGAACGCCCCCTCCGAAGAAACATCGCAGGATGGGGTCGACAATGCCAAGGACACCTTTGTCGTGGCCATCAGCGCGGATCAGGGAACCCTGGATCCGGCGGTGACGATGGACAACTCGGCGTGGAAAATCACCTATCCCGCCTATGAACGGCTCGTCGAATACGACGGAAGCAGCACCGAAGTCAAACCCGGATTGGCGAAGGAATGGAAAGTGAGCAAGGACGGCCGCACCTGGACCTTCACCCTGGAAGAGGGACACCGATTCGCCGACGGAACGCCGGTCGACGCCGAAGCCGTCAAATTCAGCTTCGACCGCCTCCTGAAAATCGGAAAGGGTCCTTCGGAGATCTACGGCATCATCTCGGAAATCCGGGTGGAAAACCCGACGACGGTCACCTTTGTGCTGAAACGGAACTTTCCTCCGTTCCTGTCCACCCTGGCCGCCAACTACGGAGGCATCGTAAACCCCAAAGTGATGGAAAAGGAGCAAAACGGGGACCTGGGCCAAAACTATCTGGCCAACCACACGATGGGAAGCGGGGCCTACCAGTTGACGGAATGGAAAAAGGGGCAATATATCAAGCTGGAACAAAACCCCCACAGCCTGAAAAAGCCCTCCTTCAAAACCGTTTACTTTAAGATTGTCGGCGACCCCTCCGCCCAGCGCCTGCAGCTGGAAAAGGGGGAAATCGACGTGGCCGAAGGCATCCCGGTGGAGCAGATCGAGTCCGTGAAAAAGATGCCCGATGTCAAACTGCTCCAACAGCCCAGCCTGCTGGTGGATTATCTCTACATCAACACGGGCAAAGGGAATCCGGCCCTGAAGGACCCCCGGGTTCGCCGGGCCATCAGCCACGCCATCGACTACGAATCGCTGATCGAGGCGGTTCAGCAGGGGTACGCGACCCGGCTGCGCGGTCCGATTCCGAAGGGGCTGTGGGGACACGATCCCGAGGCCCCCGTGTACGATCATGACGTGGAAAAGGCCAAGTCCCTGCTCAAGGAGGCGGGCGTCACAAACCTGACCCTCGATCTCCTGTACTCGGACAACAAACCCTGGTGGGAGACGGAAGCGCTCACGGTCCAGGCCAATCTGGCCGAAGCGGGCATCCAGGTGAATCTGAAAAAGGTGGCCTACGCCACGATGCGCGAAATGATCGACCGCGGGGAATTCGACCTCTGCACGGGGGTCTGGAGCCCGGATTTCGCCGACCCCTTCATGTTCATGAACAACTGGTTTGACTCCAGGAATTTCGGTCTGGCCGGAAACCGCGCCTTTTACAAGAATGAAGAGATGGATCGGCTCGTCCGCAAGGCGGCCTCCATCAACAGCAAGGAAGAACGGATCAGGCTTTATCGCCGGGCCCAGCGGATCGCGATCGAAGAGGCGCCCTACATCTACCTCTACCAAAAGGATTTCCTCCTGCCGATCCGCAAAGAGGTGAAAGGTTTCGTGTACAACCCGATGCTCGAGGGAATCTACAACATCGCCGAAATGTCCAAATGACCCTTCCTTTTGAATAAAGAATCGGGTATTGTGGCCCCCTTTCGTTTTTGTGGGACCCTGCCCGAAGGACGGGACGCATCCCCTGCCCGGAGACCGAAATGCGATCCGACAGGAGTGTTTTCCCATGATGAAAATGATCCTCAAACGCCTGTTGCTTCTCTTCCTAGTCGTCTTCGGGGTGACCCTGATGACCTTTCTGATGTCCCGCGTGATTCCGGGTGATCCCGCCCGGATGATGGTGGGACAACGGGCCAGCGAGGAAACCCTGCAGAGGGTGCGCGAGCAGCTCGGCCTGGATCAGCCCCTTTGGGTCCAGTATGTACAGTACCTGAAGGGACTGCTTTCCGGAGATCTGGGCATTTCCATCCGCACCCAAAAGCCGGTGCTGGACGACCTGATCGCGTTTTTCCCGGCCACCCTGGAGCTCGCCCTGTTGGCCTTCCTCTTCGCCATCCTCGTCGGCATTCCCCTGGGCGTCCTGGCGGCCGTGAAAAAGGACACCTTCTGGGATCACGCGAGCCGCCTCTTCTCCATCGCGGGGGTTTCAACCCCCGTCTTTTGGAGCGGTCTGGTGATGATCCTCATCTTTTACGGGTACCTGGGCTGGTTCCCCTCCAGCGGGAGACTGGACATGGACATCCATCCCCCCACCCGCATCACCGGACTGTATCTGGTCGACAGCTTGCTCACCCTGGACTTCATCGCCTTCAAAAACAGCCTGTGGCACATCCTGATCCCCGCCCTCACCCTGTCCTACGCGCAGCTGGCGATCATCACCCGCCAGGTAAGGGCCAGCATGATCGAGGTGCTGGAGCAGGATTACATCCGCACGGCCATCGCCAACGGCATCCACGGACCCTTTCTTCTTTTCCGCTACGCGCTGAAAAACGCCCTCATCCCGGCCGTCACCGTGATCGGAACCTCCTTCGGCTCCCTGTTGGGAGGGGCGGTGGTGACGGAAACGATCTTCGGCTGGCCGGGCATGGGAAAATACGTGGTCGAATCCATCGCCTATCTGGATTTTCCGGCCATCATGGGGTTCTCGCTGGTCATCGCCGTCGGCTATGTCCTGATCAATCTCCTCGTCGATCTGACCTATTTTCTGCTGAACCCGCAGATCAAGGAATAAAGGGGGATCACCATGCAGGAGCAGGCCGCCGTCCGCCCCTCCCTGCCGGAGGGCGAAATCCATCCCGTTTGGCACAAGGTGAAGAACAACAAATTGATGCTGGCGGGAATCCTCCTCATCGCGCTCCTTCTCCTCGCTTCCCTGCTCGCACCGCTCCTTTCGCCCTATGACCCGACCGAGATCCGGATCGCCGAGCGCTTTCAGCCTCCCTCCCCCGACCACTGGTTCGGAACCGACGAAGTGGGAAGGGACATCTTCACCCGCATTCTCTACGGGGCCCGACTGTCCCTCGGCATCGGGGCGGCCGTCGTGGTCGCCGCCGGATTGATCGGCATGATCCTCGGAACGATATCCGGCTATTTCGGCGGAACCGTCGACCAGGTGATCATGCGCGTCATGGACATGATCCTCGCCTTTCCCGCCCTGATCCTGGCCATGGCCCTGTCCGCCGCCCTCGGACCCAACCTGCAAAACGCCATGATCGCCATCGCCATCGTCAAAATCCCGGTCTATGTCCGCCTGGCCCGGGGACAGGCGCTGGAGACAAGGGAGATGCTGTTCGTCAAAGCGGCCAAAACCTTCGGCATCCGGCCCTGGCGGATCATCGCCAAACACATCGTTCCCCACTCGGTTACCGCCGTGATCATTCAAATCACGCTGGATATCGGGGACGCCATCCTCCTGGTGGCCACCCTCGGTTTCCTGGGACTGGGGGCCCAACCGCCGACCCCGGAATGGGGCGCCATGATCAGCGTGGGCTGGAAATACCTCTTGGATTACTGGTGGTATCCCACCTTCCCGGGTTTGGCCCTCTTCCTGGCCTCCGGGGCCTTCAACCTGATCGGCGACGGCATTCGCGACATCCTGGACCCGAAATCCAACTGACGGAGGAAGAAAGCATGCTGCTCGAGATCAAGAACCTGTCCGTCGAGTTCCGCGGGATCCGCGGCACCGTCCAGGCGCTGAAAGGGGTCTCTCTCTCCATCGAGGAAGGGGAAATTCTGGGGATCGTCGGCGAGTCGGGATCCGGAAAATCGGTGACGGCCCTGGCGATCCTGGGGCTTCTGGGCAAAAACGCCGCGGTCACCGGCGGAGAGGTGTTGTACAGGGGCCGGAACCTCCTGACACTGGAAAAAAAAGCGTGGACAACCATCCGCGGCAAGGAAATCGGCATGGTGTTCCAGGAACCGATGACCGCCCTTCACCCGACGATGAAAGTGGGGAGGCAGCTGGCGGAAGTGATCCGGAGGCACCGGGGCGTATCCCGGAGGGAAGCCCGCAGGCTGGCGGTGGCCGCCCTGGAGGAGGTGCACATCCGCGACCCGCAATCGGTGGCGGAAAAATACCCCTTCGAATTGAGCGGCGGGATGAGGCAACGGGTGGTGATCGCCCTGGCGATGTCCTCTCCCCCCTCCCTCCTGATCGCCGACGAACCGACAACCGCCCTGGACGTGACGACCCAGCACGAGATTCTCAAACTGATGAGGGAGCTGTCGGAAAAGAGGGGGACCGCCGTCCTGTTCATCACCCATGATCTGGGGGTGGTGGCCGAGTTGTGCCGGAGGGTGGCGGTCATGTACGCCGGGGAAGTGGTCGAAACGGGTCCCACGGCGGAGGTGCTCCGGGCACCCGTCCACCCCTATACTTGGGCCCTACTGCACGCCCTGCCGGATCTGGCGGACCCTCAAGAGCCCCTGAAGGCCATCCCCGGTGAAGCTCCCGATCCCCGTGCCCGGCCCGCCGGCTGCCTTTTCGCGCCGCGCTGCCACAAGAAGGTCGCCCGCTGCCAGCGGGAAAAACCTTCGCTGGAACCGGTGTCGCAGAATCGTCACACGGCCTGCTGGCTTGCGAGGTGAAGAGGATGAATACGCAGGAATTGATCCGATTCCACCGGGTGGAAAAGCGATACGGGCCCCATCGGGCCGTCCGAAGAGCCGACTTCTCCATCCGCAGGGGAGAGGTTTTCGGCCTGGTGGGGGAATCCGGTTCGGGAAAAAGCACCATCGCCAACATGCTGGTCGGTTTGACTCCTCCCAGCGGCGGAACCATCACCTACAGGGAAAAACCCCTCTGGCGGAAAAGGTCCTTCCGCATGCCCCGGCCCGGGGAACTGCAAATCGTGTTCCAGGACCCCCAATCGTCCCTCAACCCGAGGATGACCGTCCGGGAAATCCTGTTGGAACCCCTTTACGCCTTCCGGGCGGCCGAAAGAAAGGAAAAGGGATCGCCGGAGCGGCTCGCTTCCCTGATGGAGCAGGTGGGATTGAAGGAGGAACATCTGGCCCGCTACCCCCACGAATTCAGCGGCGGCCAGCGGCAGCGCATCGCGATCGCGCGGGCGCTGATCACCGACCCCTCCGTTCTGATCCTGGACGAGCCGACCTCCGCCCTGGACGTATCCGTTCAGGCGCAAATCCTCAACCTGCTCAAGAAGCTGAAGAATGAGCGGAATTTGACCTACCTGTTCATCTCCCACAACATGTCCGTCATCCGGTACATGTGCGACCGGGTGGCCGTCATCTACAAAGGGATGATCGTCGAGATCGCCCCGGCCGCCGAGATGTTCCGAAGGCCCGGCCATCCCTACACCCGCATCCTTCTCTCTTCCCTGCCCGGCGTGTTCGGCAAAGCCCGGGATGCGCTCTCCTTCGCCCCGACGGTCTCCGAAGAAAAGGCCGACGCCTGCATCTTCTATGAAAAATGCCCGTTCCGTCGGGAAAAATGCCTGGAGGCCCCCGCCTTCGAATCCTGGGGGGAGGACCGGAGCGGCGCCTGTCACTTCCGAAACGGAGCCGATCCATCTTTCCTTGCGAATACCGATGAAGCCGTCGGGCATGATTCTACAGGGAGGGATGCCCGATGGACCGACAACTGGAAGACAGCATGGAAGGAAAATGGATTCCCGCCGTCTCGGTGAGATCCGGCGAGGGACAAGAGGTGACACCGGATCTGTATTGCTTCACCGTTCAGATTGTCAATGTCGTCATGGCCGGAGACCCCGACCGGTGGGCCCTCGTGGACGCGGGGATGCCGGAATCGGCGGACGCGATTCTCTCGGCGGCCGAAAAACGCTTTGGACCGCAAAACCAACCGGAGGCGATCATCCTCACCCACGGACATTTCGACCACGTGGGCGCCGTCGTCGATCTCGCAGAGACATGGGATGTTCCCGTCTATGCCCACGAATCGGAACTGCCTTATCTCACCGGCCGAGCCCGCTACCCGGAACCGGATCCCACCGTGGAGGGGGGATGGGTCGCCAAGCTGTCCCTCCTGTTCCCGAGGGATCCCGTCAACCTGGGAGACCGGGTGCGGAAGCTTCCCCCGGACGGCCGGGTTCCGGGCATGCCGGGCTGGCGGTGGATCCCCACGCCGGGACACACCCCCGGACATGTTTCCCTGTTTCGGGAAGCGGACCGCTCACTGATCGCGGGCGATGCCTTTGTCACCGTCCGGCAGGATTCCCTGTACAAGGTCGTCATGCAGCGAAAGGAAATCAGCGGGCCGCCCCGCTACTGGACGACGGATTGGCCGTCGGCCCGGGAGTCCGTGAAGCGGCTTCATGCCTTAAACCCCTCCCGCGCCATCACCGGCCACGGCGTCCCCGTCTCCGGCGAGGAATTGTCCAGGGGTTTGGAGCGGCTCGTTCGGGAGTTTGACCGGATCGCCCTGCCGGATTACGGCCGGTACGTGGACGGCGGGAAAAACTGCCCCAATCACAAGCCGGGAAGGGCGCGGCTAGGCCCTTCCCTTTTTTTTTTTCATTCAACAGCGACACGGCTGCATCTTCCCGGGATGTGTGACCCCCATCACAGGTCCCGGTGCCCTTACGGGATAAAATGAGCATAAGCCGCTCCCTGTCCTCGTTTCAACCGTGCGTTGAAGCGATAGCCCTGCAAAAGGAGGAAGATTCATGGAACGGAAATTTACCGGTTCCGAAACCGTCGGCGAGATCGTCGCCGCCTTTCCCGGCGCCGGCAATTTGATGAAGAAACACAAAATCGATTTCTGCTGCGGCGGCAACCGCCCCCTGTCCGAAGCCTTGCGGCAAAAGGGAATCGATGAAAAAAAGTTCCTGGAAGAGTTGAACCGGCTCCATCAACAAGCCCTGGAAAAACAACAACAGAACGTGGACTGGCGAAACGCGCCCCTTTGCGATCTGATCGACCACATCGTGCAAAAACACCACGCCTACTTGCTCGAAGAACTTCCCCTGCTCAGCCAATTCGTCACCAAGATCTTCCGGGTTCACGGCGGCGCCCATCCCGAACTGGCCCGGCTTCACCGGCTGTTTCACCAATTGAAGACGGACCTGGAGCAGCATCTGGTCGAGGAAGAGGAAACGGTGTTCCCCCTCATCAAGGAAGCGGAACGGGCGGGAACCCGGGAAGCCTTCCAAAAAGCGAGCGAAACCCTCGCCAAATTGGAAGACGACCACAGCGCCGCCGGCGAGCTGTTAAGAGAGATGAGGGAAATCACGGACGACTACCGGCTGCCGGAAGGGGCCTGCCGGACGTACACCCTCACCTTCCGGAAGCTCGAGGAGCTGGAGGCGGACATGTTCCAGCACATTCACCTGGAAAACAACGTGCTGTTCCCGCGGGTCAGCCGGCAAGCCTGATTTACCGCCGAAAGCGGCCCATGCTTTCCTTCCACAGCTCCACCGCCCGCTCCGCCGGCAGGGCCTCCACCCGTCGCCCGTTTTTTCCCAAGGTCGTTTCCGCCGCGAACAGGGCATTGTAGATCGCCTCTTCGGTGGCCTCCGCCACGGCTTGAAAGCAGAGGGAGAGCAGCTCCCCGTCCTCCGGCAGCCGGCGGAAGGTGTGAAAAAGGGAGCCGCTGTCCGGTTCGGCGGGAATCCGGTTGCCCGTCGAAAAGGCGATGGCGATGTCCCCGCTTCCGTGGCGGGCGAAGGAGCCGGTCCGGGCCAGCCCGAACGCCGCCCGCTTGGCCAGGCGGCGAAGCTGCTGGGCATCCAGCGGCAGGTCCGTCGCCGCGACGATGATGATGGAGCCGTCGGCTTCCTTCTCCGGAGTTTGGCCTTTAAGCCGGCGCCCCACCGGGACGCCGAGCAGGTGAAAATCCTCCCGTTTGCCGAAATTGGAAAGCACCAGCACGCCGATGTGATACGGGTCGCCGCCCGCCGAAATGCGTCGGGAGGAGGTGCCGATCCCCCCTTTCCAACCGAAGCAGACCATGCCCGTCCCGGCGCCGACACATCCCTCCTCCACGGGACCTCCCCGCGCCCTCCGGAGCGCCTCCCGGGCGTGTTCGGGGCGGACGTGCAGCCCACGCATGTCGTTCAGGTAGCTGTCGTTGCACTCCGCCACCACCACGTTGACCGATCCAGCCCCTTCGCCGATGCCGGCATCCCGTTCCATCAGATATTGGAGAGCCCCCTCCGTCACTGCGGGCACCGAGAAGGTGTTGGTGAGCAGAATGGGGGATTCGAGGGTGCCCAGCTCCTCCACCTGCACCAATCCGGCGGTTTTCCCGAATCCGTTGATGACATGAACCGCCGCCGGCACCTTTTCCCGGAAGAGGTTTCCCGGATGGGGCAGGATCGCCGTCACGCCGGTTCGCACCTCCTCCCCCTGCCAAAGGGTGCAGTGGCCCACCCAAACCCCCTCCACGTCGGTGATCGCATTCTCCTTTCCCGTCGGGAGAACCCCCGCCCCAAGTCCGTAATCCCTCAAGCGCTTACGTGCCATGGTTGTCTCCTCACTCTCGGTTTTTCCGTTTTCCGGCCCTTTTCGGGCGGCTCCGGCCTCCGATTTTCGCGCGGCCGATCCGTCTGCGGAACAGGGAAAAGAAAAAAGACCGTCTCAAGCCGCCGTCCATCCCCTCCGGCTGTTTCCTTGCCTGCCTTCCGCAACCCGCTTCCCCCGATTTTTGGACTTCCCCCCGCGTGTGTTATGATGATACAGAGAAGAAGCCGCATGCGCAAGGCGATACGATCGGAGGCACGCGAGATGATTCGGGAAATATCGGTGGAAGAAGCCCTCAACAACCCCCGTCTCCGCTGGGTCGATGTCCGTTCCCCGGGAGAGTTCGCGGAGGCGACCGTGCCGTGGGCCGTCAACGTGCCCCTCTTCGACGATGAGGAACGGGCCCGCGTGGGGACGTGCTACAAGCAACAGGGCCGAGAAAAGGCGATCCAACTGGGGGTCCGCATCGTGTCTCCCAAAATTCCCTCCCTGCTGGAGCAGGTGGAGGAAGCGACCCAAGGGGGCGAGCCCCTCATCTTCTGCTGGCGCGGCGGAATGCGCAGCAAGGCGGTCGCCACGTTTTTGGATCTGGCGGACCGACCCGTCTACCGGCTGGCGGGAGGTTACCGGGCTTACCGGCAATATGTCGTTTCCCGGCTGGAATCCTACGACCTGCGCGCCCGCCTGATCGTCCTTCACGGGCTGACGGGCGTGGGGAAAACGGACATCCTTAAGCGGCTATCCCGGGAGGGCGTTCCCGTGCTCGACCTGGAGGAAATGGCGGGCCACCGGGGTTCCGCCTTCGGGACGCTGGGGGAGATCCGACCGCGGAACCAGAAAATGTTCGATTCCCTGCTCTTCCACACCCTGGAACGGTTCAAGGACGAGCCTTATCTGTTCATGGAGGCGGAAAGCAAGCGGATCGGACGGGTTTTGATGCCCGATTTTCTGGAGGAAGCCAAGACGGCCGGCATACCGGTGATCGTGGAGGCCTCCTTTGACGTGCGGGTGTCGCGGATTCTGGAAACCTATCTGCGCGGGGAGACGGATCCGGACCGCCTCCAGCAACAGGTTGCGGGAGCCGTCTCCCGCATCGAGCGCCGCCTTCCTCCCGACGTCAGAAAGGAGCTGGCTCTCCGGATCGGGGAGCGCGATTGGCGGCGGGTGGTGGAGATCCTGCTTGAGAAGTATTACGACCCCCGCTACCTCTACTCCCAGGAAAAGGTGGAAGGGGAGGCCATCCACCTGAATGCGGACGATCTGGAGGCCGCCGTGGAGGCATGCAAAGAAATCTGGAACCGCTTGAGGCGGCGGACGGCGACCGACATCCCGGTTTGACGGGCGGTCGCCGTCTTCTCCGCCATCCTCCCTTTTCCAGTGCAATTCCCCTCCAGATTTTCAGCAACTTCTTTCAATTTCTATCAATAATATCCTATTTATTGAATCTTTGTTTAGGTTATAGTATAAAGAAAGATAAGAAAATATTTTCTACAAATAATTATCCCTTTATTTACCCGAAGGAAGGAAGAAATCCGGAATGGATCAGGAGCGGTTCCAAGC
Organism: Planifilum fulgidum; assembly: GCF_900113175.1. NCBI lineage: Bacteria > Bacillati > Bacillota > Bacilli > Caryophanales > Thermoactinomycetaceae > Planifilum > Planifilum fulgidum. Next base: position 203,397 of record NZ_FOOK01000001.1, read on the forward strand.
GCCTCCGGAAGAATTCCGCCTCTTTCTCCGGAAAAAGAGGCGGTTCCTCCTCTCCGCCGGCATCTTTTTCATCTCCTTTTACTTTCTTTTCCCCCTGCTGCTCAGCTGGTTTCCGGAAGGGATGAACCGGCCCGTGTGGGGCCCCTTCACTTGGGCTTGGCTGTACGCCTTCGCCCATTTCGCCGTCGTTTGGATTTTGGGCGTGGTGTATCTCCGGCAGGCGGACCGGTGGGATCGGATGGCCGCATCGCTCCGCCGGAAGGATGTCTCCGCCGAGGCCCCGTCCGCGGCAGGGAAGAAACGCCGGCGGTAAGGAGACGGGATTCTTCCGCAGATTTTCCGGAAGGAAGAAAACGCTTCCATCTCTGCGCAAAGAGGCTCAGACCATGAACCTGACACACCTGATCTTTTTGGCCGCCATCCTGGTCGGCATCCTGATCATCACCCATTGGGCGGCGAAAACCAACACGACACCGCAACAATTTTACATCGTGTCGGGCAATCTGACCGCCACCCAAAACGGTTTGGCCATCGCCGGCGATTTCATCAGCGCGGCGTCCTTTCTCGGCATCACGGGCTCCATCGCCTTTTACGGCTTCGACGGCTTTCTCTATGCCGTCGGTTTTCTCGTCTCCTACCTCCTGCTGTTGTTTTTCATCGCCGAACCCATCCGCCGGTTGGGAACATACACCCTGGGGGACGTGATCGCCGCCCGGTTCCCGGAGCGGCCGATCCGCCTGATGGTTTCCCTCAACACCATCACGATCTGCGTACTCTACATGGTCCCCCAGCTCATGGCCGCGGGGCTGTTCATTCAGCTGCTGCTGGGGCTGGACTACCAAATTTCCGTGCTGGTCATCGGCCTTTTGATCACCGTATATGTCATGTTCGGGGGCATGATCACCACCTCCTGGGTCCAAATCATCAAAACGGTACTGCTGATGACCGGCACCTTCCTCCTCTGCCTGCTCGTGCTCGCCCGTTTCCGTTGGGACCCGGGGGCGCTGCTGGCCCGGGCGGCGGCGGAAAGCCCCTATGCCGAGGGCTTTTTCCGGGCCGGCAACCTTCTGACCCATCCCCTGGAAACCTTTTCCCTGCTCCTGACGCTGATTCTCGGCACGGCGGGACTGCCCCACATCCTCATCCGCTTCTACACGGTCCGGGATCAGCGGGCCGTGCGGCAATCGGTCGTGATCGCCAGCTGGATCATCGGCACCTTCTATCTGATGACGCTGATCCTCGGACTGGGCGCGGTGGCGCTGGTGGGCCGGGATCGGCTGGCGACCGCCGACCCCGAGGGAAATCTGGCGGCTCCCCTTTTGGCTCACACCCTGGGCGGCGACTTCGTCATGGCCTTCCTTTCGGCGGCGGCCTTTGCCACCATTCTCGCCGTGATGACCGGATTGGTGATCGCCGCCACTTCCTCCTTCGCCCACGACATCTACAACCATCTTCTCCACCGGGGAAAAGCGGGAAGAAGGCAGCAGCTGAAGGTGGCCCGGGGAACCGCCGCCGTTACCGGGGCTTCGGCCATATTTTTGTCCCTGTTGATGGAACCGAAGAACGTCACCTTTCTCGTCTCCCTCGCCTTTATGATGGCGGGTTCCACCCAGTTTCCCCTGCTTCTCCTCACCCTTTACTGGAGAAAATTCACCGCCTTCGGGGCGGTGGCGGGAATGATCGCGGGGCTTCTCGCATCCCTGTGGCTTGTGCTTCCGGGCGGAACAAAGCTGGAAAACCCCGGGATTCTGGCCATTCCCCTCGGTTTTGCCGCCGCGGTGATCGGCACATGGCTCACCCGCCGGCCCGAGGAGGAGCGGCGGTTCGACCGGATCCTGCTGCAGGTGCATGCGGGAATGGAGCCCCGGAAAGGCGGGAATCAGGAATGGAAGAGCTGACCATCCTCCTGCTGCAGCGCATCGCCCTGCTGCTTCTGTGCGCCTTTTTGCTCACCCGCATCCCCTCTTTCCGCTATCTGCTGGACAGGGAGATCAACTTAAGGACCGTCCTCTCCCACTCCGTCATCTTCGGCCTGTTCGGGATCGCCAGCACCCAGGCCGGGGTGATCTTCGACGGAGAGCGCTTTTACTCCGGGTTATGGTACACGGGCTTGGCCCCGGACGAAACCCTGGTCAGCTCCGGCCTCGTCGCCGTCGTGATCGCCGGCCTGCTGGGAGGCCCCGCCGTGGGACTCGGGGCCGGTTGCATCACCGGCGGATACACCCTCACCCTCGGCGGCCATCTGATCGCGGCCAGCAGCCTCGTCAACCCAATCACGGGCTTCTTGGCGGGGCTTACCGCCCGCTTTTTCTCCCAGGAGCGGGTGATCTCCCCCTTCAAGGCGCTTTTCATCGGGATGTTCGCTCCGATCCTGTACATGCACCTTTTCCTCATTTTCAGCTCCCGGCCAGAGGAGACCATTCCCTTCGTCAACGCGGCGGGCGTCCCCCTCGTGGTGAGCAACAGCGTGGGGATCGCGATATTCACCGCCGTGATCCGCGTCGCCCTGGAGGAAAAGGAGCGGGAAGCCGCCGGAGAGACGCGGCGGGCCTTCAAGATCGCCGAAACCGCCCTGCCCCATCTCCGCCAGGGACTGAACGGACGAACGGCCCGAAAGCTGGCGGAGCTGTTGAACCGGGAGCTTACCAACGTGGCCGGGGTGGCGGTGACGGACGGGAAAAGGGTGCTGGCCCATGCGGGAAAGGGGGCGAAAGGTCACGGAGAAGGGGGGATCCTGCCGCGGGAGGAGGAATCGGCGGAAATCGGGGAAACGGGACTCAAAATGGTGTCCGGCCACGAAAGGATGGATTGCGGCCGGCCGCGCTGTCCCCTGCGGGCGGCCCTGCTCATTCCCATTTTTGAAACGGGAGAGAAAGTGGGGCAGATCATCCTCTACTTTCAGCGGCAGCAGCAGATCCGCCCCGTGGAGATCGCCTTCGCCCAGGGGTTGGAAAAACTGCTTTCCCATCAGCTGGACATGATCGCCGCCGAAAAGGCGAAGGCGCTGCTGCAGGAGGCGGAACTCCGCAATCTGCAGGCCCAGGTTCACCCCCACTTCCTGTTCAACACCCTGCACCTGATCGCCACCCTGATCCGGGTGGATCCCGCCCAGGCGCGCCACCTGATCGTCCAGCTGGGGGCCTTTCTGCGCAGCAGCATGAAGCTCGCCTCATCCTCCCTCGTCCCCCTCGAGCAGGAAGAGCAGCAGCTGAAAGCCTATCTGGAAATCGTCCGGGTGCGGTTCCGGGGAAAACTGGACATCCGCTACCGGAGGGAAGAGGGGATCGAACAGGTTCCGATCCCGCCGTTTACCCTCCAGCCCCTGGTGGAAAACAGCATTCAACACGGATTGAAGGACACATCCGGCGGGGGGTTGGTGGAAATCGAATTGGCCCGGGACCGGAAGGACAAGCGGCGGTTGCAGGTGGTGATCAGGGACAACGGCAAGGGCATTCCTCCGCACATCCTCGCCGTGCTGGGAAAGGCGCCGATCCCCTCCCCGGGCGGAGACCGAAGCGGGGGAATGGGAATCTACAATGTCAATCAGCGCCTGATCCGCCTTTTCGGAGAAGAGGCAAGGCTCCGCTTTGCCAACCGCCCCAAAGGCGGCAGCATCGTCTCCTTTCAGATCCCCTGTCCCGCTCCAGGGGAAAGAAACCGAGGAGAGGAGGTCACCGCACATGCCGATTAAGGCGATGATCGCCGAGGACGAACATCTGGCCCGGGAGGAACTGGCCTATCTGATCCGCCAGGAAGAGGACGTGGAATTGTGCCCCGGCGCCGAAGACGGTCAACAGCTTCTCGAACTGTACCGGCAGTACCGGCCGGACGTCATCTTTCTCGACATCGAGATGCCGAAACGGTCGGGCATCGACGCCGCCCGCAAGATTCGGGAGGAAAGCCGGGATTCAAAGGAAACGCCTCCCCTGTTTGTCTTCACCACCGCCTACGATGAATACGCCGTCCAGGCCTTTGACCTCGAGGCCGTCGACTACCTGCTGAAGCCCTTCGATCCGGAACGCTTGCATGAAGCGATGGCCCGCGTCCGCAAGGCGCTGCGGCTGAGCCGGGCGATGTCGGAGGAAAGCGAGGCCGATCCCCCCTTGGAAAAAGCGGGCGACCGCCGCCAGAACGATAGGGAAAAGCCGCCTTCCCCCTTTTCGGATCCGAAACTGCGCTCTTCCAAACTGCTCGTGGAAGACGGCGAGAAAGTGGTGGTGCTCGATCCGAAAACCATCTGCTACGCCGTGCGCGTCAACCGCCGGGTGGCCATTCACACGGAAAAGGAGGTCGTCTACGCCAAGATCACCCTGCAGGAGCTGGAGGAAAAACTCCGGAACCATCCCTTTTACCGTTCCCATCGGAGCTATCTGGTCAATCTCGATTACATCAAGGAGATCGTTCCCTGGTTCAACGGAGCCTGCAACCTGATCCTCAAAACCAAGGAAGACACGAAAATCCCCGTCAGCCGTTCCGCGGTCAAACCCCTTTTCGAACTGTTGCGTCAATATTGACGTTTCAGTCTCTTATCTTTGCAATTCGCGCGCGTCAAAGTGCATTTTACACCCCAAATTCCCAATGGGGTGTATTTTCTAAATATAATAGAAAAGGAGTAAGCGCTTGCAAAGCGGGCGGTTTGCAAAAACCGCCCCTTCCACTCTCATTTCGGGAGGTGTTTTTATGGCCAACCAACCGCAGCAGGCGGAAACGCGATCCCCTTCCCATGATTGGGAACGGATCGCCAATACGCCGGAGTTCAAGGAACTGATGTCCCGAAAAAAGCGGTTCATCATCCCCGCAACGATCTTTTTCGCCGTATATTATTTCGCTCTTCCCATCCTGACCGGATATTTTGACTTTCTGAACACCCGGGTGACAGGAGCCCTGAACTGGGCCTATCTGTTCGCCCTCTCCCAGTTCTTCATGGCCTGGATCATCGCCATCCTGTATGTTCGGAGCGCCAACAGGACGGATCGTCTCGTCGAGAAAATCGTCGCCAGGGAAAAGGGGAATGAACGATGAACGCGACGGCTTTCGTGCTCTTCTGCATCATCGTAGCCATCACCCTGTATGTCACCTATTGGGCCGCCAAACGCACCCGGACCACCACCGACTTCTACGCGGCGGGCCGGTCCATCCGCGGCTGGCAAAACGGCATCGCCATCGCCGGGGATTACATGAGCGCCGCCTCCTTCCTCGGGATCGCGGGACTGATCGCCCTGTTCGGTTATGACGGCTTCCTCTATTCCGTCGGCTGGTTGGTCGCCTATCTCGTCGTGCTCCTGATCGTGGCGGAACCCCTTCGCAACTCGGGAAGGTACACGATCGCCGACATGCTGGCCTACCGGATGAAGGCCAAACCGGTCCGTTCGGCGGCGGCGCTGAGCACCCTGGCGATCTCCACCTTCTACATGATCGCCCAGCTGGTCGGGGCCGGCGGGATCATCAAACTGCTTCTGGGCATCGACTACGAATGGTCGATCATCATCATCGGCGTGCTGATGATCCTCTACGTGGCCTTCGGGGGCATGCTGGCCACCACCTGGGTGCAGATCGTCAAGGCCGTGCTGCTGATGACCGGAACCATCTTGCTGAGCGTCCTGGTCCTGGCCAATTACAACTTCAACCTGGTAAACATGTTCAACGAGGTCTCCGCCAAATACGGACAGGAATTCCTGGAGCCGGGCCTGCAATATGACAATCCCCTCGACAACATCTCCCTGGGCATCGCCCTGCTGGCGGGGACGGCCGGACTCCCCCACATCCTGATCCGCTTCTACACGGTCCCGTCGGCGCGGGAAGCGAGGATTTCCGTGGTATGGGCCATGTTCATCATCGGCTCCTTCTACATCATGACCACCTTCCTCGGCTTCGGGGCGGCGCTGCTCGTCGGACAGGAAAAAATCACCGCCGCCGACAAAGCCGGAAACATGGCCGCACCGCTCTTGGCCGAAGCGCTGGGCGGAAACCTCTTCCTCGCCTTCATCTCCGCAGTGGCCTTCGCCACGATTCTGGCCGTCGTCGCCGGATTGGTGATTTCCGCCGCCGGCGCCTTTGCCCACGACTTCTATTCCAACGTCCTGCGGGGCGGAAAGGCGACGGAAGCCGAGCAAATGCGGGTGGCCAAGATCGCTTCGGTGGGGGTGGGCGTGGTTTCGATCATCCTCGCCCTGATCGCGAAGGACATGAACGTGGCCTTCCTGGTGGCCCTGGCCTTCGCCGTCGCCTCCAGCGCCAACCTGCCGGTCATCCTGTTCACCCTGTTCTGGAAACGCTTCAACACCTCGGGAGCGGTGTGGGGCATCTTGTCCGGACTGATCAGCTCCGTCGTGCTGGTGCTGATCAGCCCCAACTTCATGGGGGAAGGCGCCATCTTCCCCCTGAACAACCCGGCCATTCTCTCGGTTCCCATCGGTTTCCTGGGAGCCTGCCTCGGAACCCTGCTGGGCAAGGAACCGGAAGCCGAGCGGAAATTCCCCGAGCTGTACGTACGCTCCAACACCGGGCTCGGGGCGGAATAAACTCCACTTCCCGCAAACCGAAACCCGGCGGCCTTTTCCCTCCCGGGAGGCTGCCGGGCTTTTTGATTGTCAAAGAGCATTTCGCGGGTCCGAAGGCGCTTTGAAAGCTGGATCGCCGAAGGGGGCACAGACGCCTTCTCCATGGATTTTCCGATTGGCGATCCAGGGAAATCCCGCATATGAATCGTTCCAACCCGTGATCCGGCAAGTCGGATCCCCGCCGGCATTCGCGCGCCGTTGCGACAACTCGCGGCCGAACCTCCCCCATCCTTCACCGTCTTGCACACGGAATAACCCCCCGCCGACCGTCTGAAGTGCACCCCTTAAAGTAGACACAGGAAAACACCCCTGTGAAAATTACTTTAAGGGGTGATTTTCGTGGCAAGAAAAGGACAGAAATTCAAGACATATAGCTTTGAACTGAAAAAGAAGGCAGTGGAAATGAGGCTTCAGGGCATTCCCAAGGCAAAGATTGCTGAAGAGCTGGGGATTCAAGATGTGGGGCGATTAAAGATCTGGATGCGGAAATACCGGGAACAGGGCGATTTTGGGCTAATGGAGCACAGAGGGAGGCGGAAAGAGTACAAGGACCTGGAACGGGAAGTCAAAAGGCTGCGACTGGAGAATGATGTCCTAAAAAAGTGGC